>JBAUYE010000241.1:0-2030 GCA_049584615.1 Candidatus Sulfotelmatobacter sp. | reverse complement strand
CGAAGGCAAAAATGTCGGCCCGATGGTCGGCTCCCTGTCCCCGCACCTGCTCGGGCGACATGTAGCCCACCGTGCCCATCACCACTCCGGCTTCCGTTCCCTCGGTCTGCGTCAGCGCGCTGTGCTCTGAACCAGTCTGCGGTTGCGTGAGCTTCGCCAACCCGAAGTCCAGAATCTTCACCCGACCGTCTTTGGTGACGAACAAGTTCTCCGGCTTGAGATCGCGGTGAACGATCCCTTTCTCGTGCGCCGCGGCTAGCCCGCGTGCGATCTGCACCGCGTAATCAATTGCCTTGCGCACTGCGAGACGTCCGCGCCTGATCGGCTCGCGCAGGGTTTCGCCTTCCAGCAGCTCCGAGACCAGATACGGAGCACGTTCGTACGTGCCCATCTGATACACGGCCAGAATGTTGGGATGGTTCAGTGCCGCCGCCGCTCGCGCCTCCTGCTCGAAGCGCCGGAGGCGCTCGGAATCAGCAGTCAGAGAAGCCGGCAGAACTTTGATCGCCACATCCCGCCCCAACCGCGAATCGCGGGCGCGATACACCTCGCCCATGCCGCCCGAACCGAGCAGCGATCTGACTTCATAATCCCCCAGCTTCGTCCCAGCAGTAAGCGTCACTCGCGGCGCGGAGAACTGCAACAGGAAGCTGGAGCGCACGTCGTCGCTAGAGGCCAGCAGCGTATCCACTTCCTGCCGCAAAGAGGGATCGGACGAGCAGGCTTGATTCAGGAACGCGGAGCGCCCCCCCGGCGCCAGCTCCAGCGCCTTCTCCAGCACATCGTGAATCTGTTGCCAGCGTTCCGGCGTCATTGTTCTGCTGACTCTCTCAGCTGGTGATGCAGCCAAAGCCTGGCGGTAGCCCAATATTTCTTCACCGTCGTGGGCGACAGATTCAGCGCCCGCGAAGTTTCCTCGATGGAAAGCCCCGCGAAAAACCTCAACTCGACAATGCGACTCTGCTGCGGATTGAGTTTCGCCAGTTCGTTCAGCGCGTCGTCGAGAGCGACCATGTCCATGCCCTGGGTCTTGACCGCTAAATTGTCATCCAGGATCAATCTGTAGCCGCCATCTCGCTTGGCGACGTTGCGACTGCGCGCGTACTCGACCAGAATCTGCCGCATCAATTGCGCACAGATGGCTAAGAAATGCTCGCGGCTCTGGAAGGGAGCGGCGCCTTGCTTCTCCAGTCGCAGATACGCCTCGTGCACCAGGGCAGTGCTCTGCAGGGTGTGGTCTGGACGTTCGTTCCGCAGGTAGTGATGTGCGATGCGCCGGAGTTCGTCGTAAACCAGAGGAACCGCCGCACGGAAGGCCTCCTCGTCACCGGCGTGCCAGTTCGCCAGTAATTCACTGACCGTTTTGGGCGCAAGCTGCGACAACCACACCCCCAAACACGCGGGACCCCGAAATCTTGGTTCATAACGGTAGCCGCACCCGCTGCCAATGTCAATCGCTTGAAAAGACACGTACTTCGCCGGTTCAACGCTCGGTTTCGCGCCGGCCGGGTGGGAGAGCTGAAAAATAAATTTGCTTTCTCGCGACCAATTCCCCGAGAAATTTCGCTTTAAGAGATGACACGGCCTCAACTACGTGGCTGGGGGAGACACAGCATGAAGACGAACGATACGCACGAATCAGTTTCACGAATTGCCGGGCGGGGCTTGGTGCTGGCCGGCCTTCTCGCGGTAGCGCTGGCACTTACGGCGAGCAGCTTCGCACAATCGAATGCCTCGGCGGCGCCGAAGGTTGCGGATGCAAAGGCCGCGCAGCCGTCAGCGAACTCGCCAAGCGCTGAGGCCCGAAAAACACCGAGGGGAACGGGAGAGGGAATCCAAATCCACGGCTGGTGGACCATCGAGATACGCAACCGGGACGGGTCCGTCGCCAAGCATGTCGAGTTTGAGAATGCATTGGTTAACGATGGTCCGGCATTGCTCACTGCTTTGCTGACCGGCACCTCCGTGGCGGGCTCGTGGGCGCTGGCCGTCAGCGGCGACCCAGGGCCGTGCGGATCCGGGTTCGCTTG
>JBAUYE010000240.1:0-2381 GCA_049584615.1 Candidatus Sulfotelmatobacter sp. | reverse complement strand
GCTCTATGCTACAGTTTTTCCCTCATGGCGACGCGTCCTCAGAATCCCTCACAGCCGGAACCCAGTCGCGGATCGCTTTACTGCCCGAATTGCGCTGTGGAGGTGAACGATCCGCTGACCTGCGGCGACTGTTCCTCCATCATCTGCCGGCGCTGCGGGACGCCGCTGGAATCTCCCGACGAACTCGGAATCGGCTGATGGAGTTGGAGTAAACGATGTTTGAACGATACACCGAGAAGGCGCGGCGGGTCATCTTCTTCGCGCGCTATGAGGCCAGCAACTATGGTTCGCCGGAGATTGGCACGGAACACCTCCTGCTCGGCCTGCTGCGCGAGAACAAGAATCTATACGGCTGGTTTCCGAAAGCGACTCCCGAAAGTCT
This sequence comes from Candidatus Sulfotelmatobacter sp., assembly GCA_049584615.1. Lineage (GTDB taxonomy): Bacteria > Acidobacteriota > Terriglobia > Terriglobales > Acidobacteriaceae > Sulfotelmatobacter. The sequence goes on along the minus strand of JBAUYE010000240.1, from coordinate 1,999 downwards.
CCGTCAGCGGATCAATGCTTCTTCGGCGAAACTGCCGTCGACCCTCACAAGTGTTGACCTGCCGCTCAACTCGGCGGCTAAACGGGTTCTTAAATTTGCAGCGGACGAGGCGGATCGTTTAGCGCACAGACATATCGGAACTGAGCATCTGTTCCTCGGCCTGCTTGATGAAGAGGCCTGTTTGGCCGCCCGGTTTTTGCGCGAAGCAGGAGCCGACGGTGACAATATTCGCGCGCAGATCGCCGGTTCACCAGCCCAGGAAACGGAATCGTTTGTTTCGGAGATGAGAAGACGAGCTAGTTCGAGTCTTCTCCGTGCCGGGGCCGTAGAGATCCATGGCGTTCGCCGCAATACTGAGTTTGTTCGCGAGGCTGTTCAGCGGTGCCGCATGTACAACTGGCATTGGGACAAGCGCTCCTGGACGAATGTTGACATCGTGATCGAAAGAAAAACGGGGAAAGTGTCTTTCGAGCTGCCCCTGGCGGAGGACGCCGAAAACTTTGAGCTCGTGAAAGGCGGCTGGAAAAAAGATCACTGTCTCATCTGCGGCTGGGAACTATTCGAGTCGCACAACGAAGCAGACGCCGATCACGGCATCGGCTACACCAACGGCCACGACTGGTTGTGCACGGAGTGCTACGCGAAATTCTGGGAGCGCCCGGATTTCTTTTCGTCCTCGTATTCCGACATCACCTAAGCTTATCGACCTCTTAAACCAGCGTCCGCCCGGGCGCAGCAGGATATACTTCTCTGTGAAGGTAGGGCCAACCTTCCTCTGGCTCTGATTTCAAAGCACGCCTCCACCCTCAGGAGAATTCTGTATGGCTGCCACCGAAGTCGCAACACCGCTGTCGTCACCCCTGTCGCCGGAGGAGCTGCGAAGAACGCATGCCTACTGGCAGGCGTGTAATTATCTCGCGGCCGGAATGATTTATCTTCGCGCCAATCCCCTGCTCCGCGAGCCTCTTAAGCCCGAGCACATCAAGAATCGGCTGCTGGGTCACTGGGGCTCGGATCCCGGCCAGTCGCTGGTTTGGGTTCACCTGAATCGGCTGATCAAGAAGTACGACTTGAATGTGATGTACGTCGCAGGGCCGGGCCACGGGGCTCCGGCCACGCTCGCCAACTGCTATCTCGAGGGCTACTATTCGGAGATTTATCCGGACAGGAGCCGCGACGAAGCGGGGATGCTCAAATTTTTCCGGCAGTTCTCGTTTCCTGGAGGCATCGGTTCGCACTGCACGCCGGAGACGCCGGGGTCGATTCACGAAGGCGGGGAGCTTGGGTATTCGCTCTCGCATGGTTACGGCGCGGCGTTTGATAATCCCGATCTTATCGTCGCGGTCGTCGTTGGGGACGGCGAGGCCGAGACTGGTCCGCTTGCGACCTCATGGCACTCCAACAAGTTCATGAATCCGATTCGCGATGGAGCTGTTTTGCCGGTGTTGCACCTCAACGGCTACAAAATCGCAAATCCGACCATTCTCGCGCGCATTCCGCATGACGAGTTGGAAGCGCTGCTGACTGGCTGCGGGCACAAGCCTTATTTCGTGGAAGGCATCGACCCGCTCACCATGCATCAGAAAATGGCGTCGACTCTGGAGCAGTGCATTCTTGAGATTCGCTCGATCCAGCAACATGCCCGTTCAACCGGCGACACCACGCGGCCGCGCTGGCCCATGATCGTGCTTCGTTCGCCAAAAGGATGGACCTGTCCAAAAGAAGTGGACGGCCACAAGGTGGAAGATTTCTGGCGCGCGCACCAGGTTCCGGTGCTCGACCCAGCCACGAATAAATCCCATCTAAAAATTGTCGAGGATTGGATGCGCAGCTATAAGCCGGAAGAACTCTTCGACGCGAAGGGAACGCTGATGCCGCAACTGCAGGCACTTGCGCCCTCGGGTACGCGCCGCATCTCCGCCAATCCACACGCAAACGGCGGATTGTTGCGCAAGGAACTCGAGTTGCCGGACTTTCGCGACTACGCCGTCAAGGTAAA
>JBAUYE010000239.1:0-7469 GCA_049584615.1 Candidatus Sulfotelmatobacter sp. | reverse complement strand
CACCAGTGACCAAGCGGATCGTAGATCTGAGTCCACTGCATAAACACCTCCTCGCTAACGGAGTCTGCTGCGCAACAGAGATCGCAAATTAACTTGCTTTGAAGGGCGCGGCTTCAGCCGCGTCGCGTGAAACAAATAAAACTAGCTGCGGCTTTCACCGCCCACTTCCCACCCCTTCGGAACATTCACATAAGACCGATCCAATTCCGCGACCGACGCGCACCCCAGCAGCCGCAAGGTCCGCTCCAGATCCGTTCGCAGAATGTCAATCGCCCGGTCCACCCCAGCCTCACCCGCTGCAGCCAAGCCATACGCGTACGCGCGACCGCAAAGCACCGCCTGTGCTCCCATGCAGATAGCTTTCACAATGTCGGCGCCGCGGCGAATGCCTCCATCCATAAATACTTCAATGCGGCCTTTCACCGCTTCCGCCACTTCGGGCAGCGCCCGCAAAGAAGCCGGCACTCCGTCCAACTGCCGTCCACCATGATTCGAAACGGAAATCGCCGCGGCTCCCACATCGATGGCGTGGCGCGCATCGTCGCCCGTCAGCACGCCTTTCACTACGACCGGCCCTCGCCAGATTTCCCGAATCCAGCGGAAATCGGCCCAGGTCGCAGTCGATTCTGCCAGCGCAGCATTGATATCTACGAGCGGCATCGGCCCCTTGCCCGGCACCACCACGTTCGGCAACAAAGGCACGCCCCCATCCATCAAAAAACTGATAAGCCATCCCGGACGCGAAAGAATTTGCGGAAGATAAGGAATTTTTTCCAGCGGTCCGCCGCTGATCAGTTCCTTCATCCCGTTGCGGTAATCACGCTCGCGAATCCCCGACACCGGAGTATCAATGGTCACCACCAGCGCCGAGAACCCCGCCACGCGCGCTCTTTCAATGCTGGCCTCCGCCGCCCCGCGCCCGCCCATCAGGTAAAGCTGATAGAAAACCGGTCCAGTGGAACCCGCCTTCACATCTTCCAGCTTATGTCCCGAAATCGTCGACAGAATATAGCTAGTTCCAGCCCGGCCTGCAGCTCGCGCCGCCGCCACTTCCCCTCCCGGATGCATAAGCCGGCTGTAGCCGACCGGGGCCAGCAAAAAAGGGAGCGCCAGATCGAACCCCAGAACGCGAGTGCGCAAATCGCACTTCGCAACTTCGACCGCATGCCGCGGCCGAAAAGTCACGTCGTTAAATATGCGGCAATTCTCCCGCAGGGTGACCTCGCCTTCGGCCCCGCCATCGAGGTAATCAAATACAGATTTTGGCACTCGCGCCCGCGCGATCGGCCGGAAGTCTTCAATACACACAACCCGCGGTGACGCCACAGCCCGCGCAGCTCTCGTCATCTGCAATTCCAATCTCGCAATGTCTACGTTTGGAATCTTGAAACAGGCCGATATCCTACCACCGGCGCGAGAAACAGGGTACCCTGTTTAGTAACCTGCGAAATTCGAAAAAAGGTCTCATCGGCAACTAAAACCTCGGCAGAATCATCTCCATAGTAGGGGGGTACACATGTCGCTTGTCCGGCTTTTCCGGAAAGGCAGCCGGGGGTTGATTTCCTACCGTGCCGTGGTCATGTGTGTCGCCACCCTCGGCATCTTCTGTGGGCGCGTTACTCCGCCGAGCTTCTCGCCCGCGTCTGTTAGCGTCAGCACCCACACGGACCATGATCGTCGGCACTATTTCGATCATGAAGATTCCCAATGGGCCGCCGCCCCGAGCGCAGCGCTCAATGCGCCGCCGCCGGTCGCTTCATCCGAGCCAGTCCGCGCCTCTGAATTTCTCCTCGAACTTGTGACGGATGGTTGGCATTACAACCGCCCACCTCCGATCAGCTAAATCTTCTCATTTACATCAGCACCACGATTTGCAGCGCTATTTGCTGCAAGGGAATTTCGTCGCAATCCGATTTTGAGAGAGCAATGAATCGTCGTGATTTAAAGAGCCGGAATTTCCCCGACTCCAGAGGAGGCATGATGCCTGTGACTGATACAAACACTCAAACCGCCGCCGCTCCCCCCAGCGTTCGCCCGGGCGTGGCCAAGGGTACATCATGGGCGCAGGGGAAATCTGATTCATGGATCTTTGCTCTGGGCGTCGCGCTCGGCGTTGGAGTCGTCTCATTCTTCGCCACCGAACTCATGCACTATCTGCTGGTGCCGGATTTGGGCCGCAGTCGCGAAAGGTTCCTGGCGGAAGGTGTTTCCGCTTTCATCGTGACCTGCCTCATCGCCAAGTTAGCCCAGATCACTCGTCGGGAACATCAACTCACCGCGGCCAGAATGCAAGTGATTGCCGAAATGAACCATCACATCCGCAACGCCCTGACCGCCATTTCCCTTTCCGCAGACGTCACCGAAGACAAGCACCTCGTTCGTGTGATCTCGGAGGGAATCGACCGCATCGACTGGGCTCTTCGCGAAATCCTGCCCCGCGAAGTCCCCCTGCGGAAAGAACAGCGCCACAGACTGGGCTATTTCCAAAACGGAGGAACGGATCCCCATGATCGACATGAAAATGACTGACACGAAAATGACTTATATGAAAATTCTTTGCGTTGAGCACCATCCCGAATACATGGATGCCCTGAGATACATGCTTGAATCCGCCGGCTATCAAGTAATGCCTGCGACCACAGGCACGCAAGCGCTCCGTCTGCTCACAAACCGGGAAATCGACGGCGTGCTGCTCGAGTACGACTTGCCTGACGCTACAGGCACCGCCGTACGCGCGGAGATGAAGCGCATCAAGCCGGAAGTCCCCGTCCTACTGTTCGCCGGAGTGGGCAGTCAGACGCCCTTCCTGCTTCGTTTTTTTGATTTATATCTCCAGAACCACGACCGGCCGGAGAAAGTTTTTGAGGACTTGGACGCGTAGGGACGCGCGGCAGTAGCCTAACGAGCAACGACCTCGCCCGGCTGCGCCCGTACTCGACGCCCGCGCCGGTACCATATCCACAGATACGCAACCGGCCCCGAAGCCAGATTCACCAATCCCCATTTCCGCGTAGCAACATCGCTGTAGATCATCGCCCACGCGAAAAGCAACGTCGGAGCCAGCACAATCAACATCGCGCCCGCCGCGCCACCCGCCACCCGGAAGCTTCGCGCCGCATTCGGATACTTCCGCCGCAGTTCCCAGAAGGAAAGCACGGTCTGGATCGACGTCGCCATCCGCGTCCACGCATAAACCCCAATCAGTTGCGGCACCGTAAACACCGCCAGCACCGCGCAAAAAACCGTCGACACCAGAATCGACCGCACCGGCGTCCCGAAGCGCGCGCTCACCTTCGCCAGCGCCGGATGAAAGTATCCATCTTCCGCCATCGCCAGCGGAATGCGCGTCACTGAAAGCACCGTGCTGTCCAGCAATACGAAAGCACACACCACGGCGGCCACAAAGATCGCCGTCCCCAGCGCATTCCCGCCAATCAGACGCGCCGCCGTCACCAGATATCCAGTCTGCCACTCCTGCCAGTTTCCCAACGCCGCCAGCCCCGCCGCCATCGTCACCACATAAATCGCCACCGCCAGCGGCACCACAATCGCCAGTCCGATCGGAAAATTCCGTGTCGGATTCTCCACTTCTTCAATCACCGTGGAAACTTGTTCGTACCCCGCATACGACCAGAGAGCAATCGCCAACCCCACCCCGAAAGCTCCCTGCCACGGTTTATCCGTCGGGAAAAACGGATGAAACGGATTGAAGTGCGCCTGATGAAACCCCAGCACGACAAAAACCACCAGCGGAACCGCCATTACCAGCAACATCATCAAAGTGAGTTTCCCCACCAGATGAATGCCGCGAATATTCAGGTAAGCCACCAGCAGCAGAAACGCGAAGGCCACGCCCCAGTGTTCAACGCGCGAATGCATGGGGAACCAGTACTCCAGATAGTCCGCCATGCCCACGCCATAAGAGGCGCTCATCAGAAAGGTGCCCGTCCAGTTCCACCATCCGCACTGAAATCCCCAGAAGTCTCCCAGCGCGGCCCGAGTCCATCGGTAGAACCCGCCCTCCACCGGCATCAGCGTGGTCATTTCAGCCGTAGCCAGGGCAATGGGGACGGAGAACAGCAGCGGCACAACCAGAAGAAACGTCAACCCCAGTCCCGGCCCTGAGGTCGAGATCATCGATTCCAATTCAAAAGGTCCGCCCGCGCAGTAGGCAAACAGCACCGCCACAAAGGGCGCCAACCCAATGCGGCGCAGGTTCCTGGTGGGAGCATAAAACGCTGTCGGGACCGACGGAAGTGAACCAGAATTTCGCGAACCAGCACTCAGCGGATCTGAACCCATTGCTCCTCAACTCCCCAGGGAACGCCGCCTGGAGGCTTTGAAGATTATGAGAGCACGACGCCCAAGTCAACAGCCAGGGCATACGAAAAAGCTTTGCATCGGGAAGTCTCGCACCGTGAATTTTCGCCCCGTGAAGTTCCACATCAAAGATGGCCCTGTTCAAGCCTTCCCCGCGCGCGAGCGATCAGTGGATCACTGCCGTTGGCTGATTTCCCGGGGCCCGCGCTTGGGCCGGCACGGTCATCGTCGACGGCAACGCTCCGCCCGTCGATGCTCCCAACCCGAGACATTGACGCCACCCCAGCGTCCGGAGAGCGGTCAGGTGCTACTTGAACTGCTGAAAGTTCTCGTGCGTCGTTTTCACCAGCACTCCGAATGCGGTGACGCGACCTGCACAGTGAACACAAACCGGTCCCCGCACGGGAATAGGAAATTCTTCCTAGTCCAAGTGGATCATTGGGACTTTACCTGATCAGACGCCTGTGATCTCGGTCGGAAAGATGGGCCTGCCATCTCCTTCAAGTGACCAGCTCGGAATCCGATGAGCTTCATACCACAGAGCCAGTTCGAGCCGGTTCCAGAGTCCAAGCCGGTCATAGAGGGAGCGCAAGTGGTATTTGATCAGGTGCTCTGAAATCCCCATAGCATTGGCCATCTCGCGGTTGTTGAGTCCAGCAGCCACGAGTTCCATCACTTGCCGCTCTCGCTCATTGGCACCAACTAATTTATGAGCCCGATCTGTGCGCATACATGCCTCCGATATAGCAAGGTTGCAAGCTTGACTCGCTTGATGCCGCCGATGATCCCAAACCGCAGATACAGTCGGCTGAAGTGGCACTTTACGGTGCGTGGAGCAATATTGAGGTTTTTGCTGATTTCTGCGATCCCGCATCCCAGAAGCAGGAGTTCGACTATCTCCCTCTCGCGCCGAGTCAACTGGATGGTTTTCTCTTGGATCCAACTGTCCATATTCCCTCCCGAAAATTAGAAACAACGGATCTCACGCCGCGTTGGACGGATCCTGCTGAGGAGGGGGAGGGCCGTGATTCGCGAACAAGAAGGGCCGCATCTCGGACTGTGGAGACTTCCCGATTCGCTCGCTTAGTAAGCAATCATCTGAAACTCTACAATCTATTTCTCCAAAGCGTTGAGAGCCTCCTCAGCTTCGGAATCACCCTTTGCGATGGCCTGCCGATACCACTTGATCGCCTCGGAAGTACTTTGTGGCACCCCCAAGCCTAGCTCGCACAATTTGCCAAGTTTGAAATCCGCTTCGGGTCGATTTTGTTCAGCCGCGTGGTAATACCATGTCCATGCCTCTTTATAGCTCTGCGGCAAACCGCGTCCGGTCTCATACATCTCGCCTAGCTTGAACTGGGCCTCGGGCCGACCGCCCGTCGCCGCTTTTTGGTACCAATTCGCCGCCTCGGCATCATCCTTGGGAACGCCACGACCCTGCTCATACATGATGCCGAGCCGGTATTCTGCTTCCAGCAGGCCTTGTTTGGCGGCTTGTTGATACCACTTCACGGCCGTTGCGGGATCTGGAGGAACTCCGAAGCCAACCTCATACATTCCACCTAGCCGGTATTCACCCTCGGGATTCCCTTGCTGGGCCGCTTTTCTGAACCATTTGACGGCTTCCTGGGAATTGCGCGGCACCCCTTGACCGAAGGCGTAGAGGTTTCCCATCTTCACTTGCGCCGCCGGATCGTCGGCATTCGCCTTTTGCAGCAAATCCGCGTCTTGGCCGAACGCCGCCGCCAAGCCGCCTAGAACGACAATGATAATCGGCAGAAAGATTTTTCTCATTTTCCCCCCATCAAAACTTTGGTCATCGCGCAGCGTGCATCCAAACTCGTACTTCCAAACTATTGCTGATACGTCAGCAGAGTCGGGTTGGTATCTGCCGAATCAACGTCTAACCCCAGGGCCTCGAACCCACTCACCACCCACAAAGCTTGAGTAGAAGCCGCCGGCGAAGTCAGCATGGCGACTCCGCGGCCGTTGTTCGACACAATCGAGATCGCATAACCGCCAAGCAGCGGTAAATTTCGGGTGAAGCCGCCAGTTTGGCTTCGATCTTCTGTTCCTGAGACACTGCTGGCGCCATCGAAGAAAACCGTACCGGACAGTAATGTGGCTTGAGATGACGTCGGTTCCCCGGAGCCAAACTCGAAGCTGCCTTCCAGGTCGCCAGTCTCAAAGGGCGGCAAAATTGCTTGCGAATCTACGTCTCCACTCTCCACGGAACCATCCGAGCCCAGCAAAAAAGCACGGTTAGGCGCAATCGCGTACAAAATCCACACGGTGGGGGCTGCACTCGCGTTATTCAGAGTGAGAACACCGCGCCCATTTAACTGGATGGAATATGCGCCCGTCAGCACTGCGCCAATGTTTAGGTTCCCGCCGCTGTTCTGGTCAAACTGCACCACGATGTTTTCGGCTCCATCAAACTGCATATGGCCCACGGTCACCTGAGAGGAGCTCCCATTCAAGCCTGTCAAGTCAAAGATGGACGCTCCTTTGAATGAGGAGGTCAGGAATGGTAAACCAGTTTGTGCCTCGAACATCCCGGCAAAAATAGGGTTGCCACCGCTCACTGGATCGATCGATAGCGCAAAATATTCGTTCGCCGAGATTGCGTATAACGCGAAGTTGAAAGTCCCCCCGGCAAAACCGGGAATGACGAGAATCGCACTGCCATGTCCAGTTCCATCGACGTCGTAAGTGCCGGAGAACGTCGCAAAAGTGGGCAGAACATCGCCGGCATCATTTACGTCTAGACTGCTGCCCGAGATTGTGCCAGTGCCACTGGGGAAAATAGAACCGATCGCGGCTATTCTCCCGCCCGTAGCATCGATGCCCGTCAGATTGATAGCGTAACCACCGCTGAAAACCGAAGGGTCGAAGGCCGTTGGATCCTGAAGTTTTAGTACGCCGGAACCCCGAAGGCCGGAATTGTCGGTTTCGATCAGGCTGCCAATCTTCTCCGTGCCATTCAGGGCGAATGCGAAGACAGCAGTTCCTAACTTGCTCTTCAAGGTTAAGGTACCGCGGTTGTCTCCACCTAGCTGATATGTCCCCGAGATCACGAGTCCGGTTTGTGGTCCCGATGTCCGGTTGATGTCCTCAACGCCAGAGGTGACATTTCCATTGCCATCAGC
>JBAUYE010000238.1:0-2527 GCA_049584615.1 Candidatus Sulfotelmatobacter sp. | reverse complement strand
CAAAGCCCAGCAGGATGCCTTCCTGCCTCACGTGGAAAAAGGAAATATCCGCCTGATCGGCGCCACTACCGAGAATCCCTCGTTCGAGATCAATGCCGCATTGCTTTCGCGCGCCCGCGTGTATGTGTTGCAGCCATTGACTGAAGATCAGATCGTGCAACTGCTGAAACGGGCGCTCACGGATGAAGATCGCGGCCTGGGCATGATGAAAGTGCGCGCGTCTGACGAGGTTCTCAAGAAAATCGCCAGCTACACCAGCGGCGATGCCCGTAGCGCCTACAACGTTTTGGAAGTTGCAGCAGGGCTGGCGCAGCAGGCGGGAAAACAGCCGGCGGAAATCACTGACGAGATTGTTCGCGACGCGCTCCAGAAGCGCACCTTGCTCTATAACAAGGCCGGTGAAGAGCATTACAACCTGATTTCAGCGCTGCACAAGTCGGTGCGCAACAGCGATCCCGATGCCGCGCTCTACTGGCTCGGACGCATGATCGAAGCCGGCGAGGATCCGCTCTATATCGCGCGCCGCGTCGTGCGCATGGCTGTCGAAGACATAGGCCTGGCAGATCCCAATGCGCTCTCGCTGTGCATGGCAGCGCGCGACGCCGTGGATTTCATCGGAATGCCCGAGGGTAACCTCGCCCTGGCGCAAGCCGTCGTCTATCTCTCGGTCGCGCCCAAGTCGAATGCGCTTTATACCGCATACGGAAATGTTCAGCAGGATATCGAACAAACCGCCGCCGAACCCGTCCCGCTGCACCTGCGTAATGCTCCCACAGGATTGATGAAAGGTCTGGGCTACGGCAAAGATTATCAATACGCGCACGATGTCGAAGGCAAAGTCGCAAATATGCAATGTCTGCCCGACAATTTGCGGGACCGCGTTTACTACAAACCGACCAATGAGGGCATCGAGAAGCGCATCCGCGAGCGCATGGAAGAGATCAGGAAACTGCGTGCGCCCGCTGCCGCAAGCAAGGCTTCGCGCCAAACCAAAGAATCTTAGCGATGCCGATCGGCATCTTATAAGGCAACAAACGTGTATGGTTTGCGCCCGCCTGCGAGAGTAAGAGGGGCAGAATCCCATGTCCACGATCCCTGGAACCGTCGCCGCCGTTCCGCCGCTGCGCCCACCGCGCATCGATCAGGTGGAGGATCTGCAAAAGCTGCAGAAAGCGGCGCAGAAGATCACTTCGATCCTCGACCTCGATCCACTCATCGACAACATTGTGAATGACGTGGCCCGTTCCTTCGGCTGCGTGGAAGCAGGTATCTATCTGCACGACGAGGAGCACGGCGAGATGGTGCTCGCCGGCGTGCATGGATGCAGCGTCAACCACAAAGGCCATCGCTTGAAGATCGGCAAAGAAGGCATGGTCGGCTACGTCGCTTCGACCGGCCAGATGCGCTATGCGCCCGACGTGCGCAAGGACGCCTACTACATTAGTTGCGAGCACGACACGCTCTCCGAAGTGGTGATTCCGCTTCACGTTGGTGAGCGCCTCGTGGGTGTCTTCACCGCTTCGCATCCCGAATTGGATGCCTTTCCTCGTGAGCAACTGAGAATTCTTCAGGCACTGTGCGACCACGTAGCCGTGGCAGTAAACAACGCACGCCGCTTTCAAGCGGAACGGGCTGAGCGCGAAACCATGAGCCGCGAGGCTCAGGACGCCCGGGTGATGCAGCAGGCGCTATTACCCAAGAGTTCGCCTTTCATCCCGGGCTTCGTGATTTCCGGTCTGAGCGTCCCCGCCGGCGCGGTTGGAGGAGACTGGTACGACTTCATCCCGTTTCCCGATGGCCGCTGGGGACTGGTGCTGGCCGATGTCTCCGGAAAAGGCACGGCCGCCGCGCTTCTGATGTCGGCTACCCGCGGAATGCTGCGGTCTCTCGCGGAAGCCTGCTGCAGCCCGGGTGAGGTCTTGACCAAGCTCAACGGCCTGCTGGTGGATGACTTTCCAGCGGGCAAGTTCGTCACTCTGGTCTATGCTGTGCTCGATCCGGCGGCGCGTACTGTGATCTTCGCGAATGCCGGACATTTGCATCCGCTCTTTATCGATGAACACGGAGCGCACTTCCTGGACACCGAGCGCGGACTGCCTCTGGGCATCGCCAGCGGAGACTATTCCGAAACGTGCGTAAGGCTCTCTGCGGGTTCGCGGCTTGTGTTCTACAGCGACGGCATTACGGAAGCCGTCAACGCGGATGAACAGGAGTACGGCCTGGAACGGCTCGCCGAACACGCGGTTAGCGCTGAGGCGTCGGCCGTCAGCATCGTCGACGATGTGCGCGAATTCGCGAATGGATCAGGCGTGCGCGACGATGCCACCGTGGTCTTCGTCGGGGTTAAGAGATAGGTCAAGCGCTAGGGATTCAGCTCATCGGAACCGCGCGTGGTGTCCCTTCAGAATGCAGCGGTCCATCACCACGAAGATTCCCGCCTTGCGCGCCTTCTCGGCAGCCTTCTCGTGAATCACGTCTTCCTGCATCCAGATCGCCGGAACCTTCAACTGAATCGCCTCGTCCACAA
>JBAUYE010000237.1:0-6007 GCA_049584615.1 Candidatus Sulfotelmatobacter sp. | reverse complement strand
ATGCAGTACCAGCTGTTGCGATCTCCCAGATCTAGTCCGATGGTCAGTCTCTGTTGCGAGATTTTCTTGCTCGACTTTGCCGCTACGGTGCTAACCTTCTTCATTGCCGGTCTCCTTTTTATCTGTGCGGTGCGCGTCTTCCAGTGTCAGCAGGAACGTCAGCGCGATCAGCGTGCCTACGCAGTACACGATAAAAAGCCGCGATTATGCTGGCTCCAATCGGGTGTTTGATTTCACCTGTTGGCCCGATGCCTACGACTTTATTGCGCGACACCAGCCGGGAAGCGCTGTCACCATTGCTTACGATCCGACCGATCCGTCGATCAGCTTCATTCCTGCCTCTGTGCGCGACCCCGGATACCCATGGGGCGATGTCATCGCAGGCATAATCCTCGCTGCGCTCTTGGCTGTGGATTTATTCGGGGCTTGGACGCGCCAGTCTGAGGCTCGAACAACTTAGCTGGCGTAACATCGCCTTCTCACTCATTGACCAGGGTCGGATTGCCGGTCTGGTCTCCACGGGTGCAGTCCTTTTTCTATGCGGAAGATGGTGCCCTGATGATAAGTCGATTGGCGTCCAGAGTACCTCCCCACGTATCGAACACAGTACTCCCCCGCTTCCACATTGCAGTGGCAACATAGATGTACCTTTGGGCGCAATGGCTGCTCACCCTAACCCGTTCGTCATAGCCCGCAACACGTACGTCGTGCCGAAACAGAGGCGTGTCGAGCGCTTACCGTCGGGGTATTCGATCCGAGAGTTCCGGAACGATTCTCAAGGCCGCTACTGGTACGTGGTTACCACAATTGAGGTAAGGCGGACCAAGAAACGCTGACGCGGTTTTGAGAAGGAAGGCGCGCCGCTCCAGCGCGCCTTTTGGGTGAATGAGGAGATGCCGCCGCGCTACGCTGCCATGGCGAGCGGTTGGATGTGCCCGAGCTGAGTTAAGAGTGTGTATTGGTCGTAGTAGCAACCGCCCGACACCATCCGCCCCTGTTTATCAAAGTGGCAGATTTCGCAGAAGGGCAGAGACATTTTGCGACCAGTCGGCTTCATCGACCCGAATGGCCCGTCGTTGGTGCCTTCGGCCGTGAATTGGGCGATGACAACGTCCCTCGCGTCAATGTACTGGGGATTGGTAATGTGTCCGTCCGAGAAGGCCTTTGTCCATCCTTACGGTCCACTCCTTGAACTTGTCGCGGCTGATCAGTGTCAGGGCCCGAGCGTGATCGGTGTAGGTGAAGCTCTCGGCGGCATTGCGGACGACTCCCGCGAAGTCACGCTTGTTCCAGCTCTCGTGCGCTGTACGGAGGGTTTCTACATTTTTCGCATTCATCGTAAGTGTCTCCTTTCTCAGAGAGTGCAGGGCGGGCCCACATGTGGCCCGCCTGGTGCACGATAGGTTGTTTCAGGCGGCTTTCTCTGCAGCGACTCTGTGGGCGGTGGAGCTGTGAACATTAAAGTCCGAACCACAGGCGCAGTGTCGAGCAGGTGCTGTACCGTCTTCTGCACCGTGTCGAATTGTTCGTGCTCGTAGCGTTGGGCATCCTCTCGCGTATTCCAGAAGCTGAGCGCAAGGACGCTATTCGGCTCCGTATCCGAGACGATTACGGCCTCGTCCACGAATCCCACCTGCTTCCTCAAAATGGGCAGGATTTTGTCATCGATGGTATCGCAAAGCTCACGTACTTTTCCGGACTTGCTGGTGATTTCAACAACTCTGGTAAACATGGGAAGCGCTCCTTTCGGGTGATGAGAAGAGTGAAAGGAACGTCGCGCAGTTTTGCGCGGCGACCACTGTCTTTCTTGGAATGCCACTAACCTACGCTGGTCTCTGGGGAGTGTCAATTACCCGAAATTAGTGCAACCACCGCGATGGCATGTTCCTGCTGCTGCGTGAGAACCAAGCAGTGAACTGCGTCGGCGGGCTAGTACTCAACCGTCGGCAAGCTGCCCACCTTGCAAGGGTGTCTGCGTCAAGGCGTGTAACCAAGATTGCCATCGACAAGCGGGCGCGGAGAGAGCGAAAACGGAGGGCATGAGGAAAACCCGGGTTGGTGTTTTTGCCTGCTTCTGGCCGGTTGCGCGGCGAAGAAGTAGCCGATTGCGGCGACCCCACCTCCCATACGGAGCCAGATGCCGCCATGCACCGCCGAACTAATCGAGCACTGTGTAGTAGTCAACCAGGAAAATGCCAACGCAGTGACCTGCAGGTGTGTGCCCTTGAACACCGTGATCGATTCAAGAACGGGGAGCACCACACTAGTTTGCAAGACCATGAAAGAAGAACAATGAGATAGTGACTGGAGGGGAAATCGGTAAGGTGCTCCGTTTGTCGGAGTATTACGCATTGAGGACAAATTGCTACACCGTACCCCTGCAGGCGAGGAACTAGTATCAATTGGCGAAAAATCCCCATCTCTAACAATGTCGGCGGTGTCAAGCACGTTTTGATGCACACTTCTGTAAGCACTCAGAGAAGAGCGCCATTTCGCTCTTGAAGTTGGTTTGCGCGTTTCCAACCTTGGGCTCGCTTTGAATCGTTCGGGTCAGGACTCGGTCCGACCCAGCCATCTCTTCGATCACTTACTGCGATCAAGATTCACTTATTCGAACTCCCGTCACCAACCGGGAGCGGGATGCCCAATCATTACATCGGTGATTTACTGCTCACCATCGGGATTTCCGGGCTCTCCCGCGTGCGAACCGAGCTTTTGCATCTGGCCATAGTCCAAACCCTGACGCCACATCCAGTACAGATGCACCGCCAGCTTGCGCGCCATCGCTACCTTGGCGATCTTCCGTCCTCGCCGCATGGCAAAGTGAAAGAACTTGCTGCGCCACTCCGGCTGACTGCGCACCGTGACCTGCGCCGCTTCCACCAGCAGGAAACGCAGCAGCACGTTGCCTTGCTTGCTGATGTGTCCCAGCCGCCGCCGATCTCCGCTGGACTCTTCCGTCGGAACCAGCCCGATGTAGCTGGCCAGTTGCTTGCCGCAGTGGAAGCGCTTCGGCGTCCCGATCACCAACTCGTAAGCCAGTGCCGTCAGCGGCCCGACTCCAGGATGTGTCATCAGCCGTCGCGTTACTGGACGCTTCTCCACTTCCTCTTCCAGCGCTCGCGTCAGTTCCTGAATCTTCGGCGTCAGTTGATCCAGTACGTCGAGCAGGTCTTGCCGTCGTCGGCTGGCCCAAGGTGCCAGCGCGATCGATTCCAGTTCCTTGCGACCGGCCGGCCGCCACAACGCCTTCTTGCGCCGCAGCCCCTCGTTCAGCGGCACGACGTGCAGCTGATTCATCACCCGCGTGCGCATCTGCACCAGTCGATGCCGATGCCACAGCAGTTGCCGCAGGTCGCGATTCTCGGCGTCCGGCACCCAGATCCGCGGGAACCGGTCTTCCATCAGCAGCCGCAACAACAACTGCGCATCCTGGCGATCTGTCTTTTGCTTGCGCACCCGCCTGGTGCGAATCTCCGCCGGATCGCCGATCCACAACTCGAACCCCAGTTCCTGCAACAAACGCTCGAACCAGCGCGAGTGTCCGCTGGATTCCATGCCCACTCGCACAGAAAGATTTCGCTGTTTCTGTACCCGGTAGAACGCTTCGGCCTCCTCGCGGTGCGCCAGGCGATGTTCGGTCAGTTCCCCAGTGTCCGTATCGACGCCAGCAATTTGTTGGAAGCCCGGATGATAGTCACAACCTATAATCAGCATGTTCGGCTCCTTTCCTCCGAGCCCTTTGGTTGTTTGCGCTTCCAAAGTTTACTCGGCCTGGGAGCCGACATTGTTCATGGAATCATTACACTCATTAGCCAGGACGCCTAATCTCAATGAGCGTTATCGCCTGATTGCGTCAATTGACACGAGGGCTGGTAGTGGGAGCAACAGTTTAGGTCGATGCGCTCCTTCTTATTTTGCGGGTGCGCCTGCGCCATCCGATCAAAGCGATGGCCAGGAGAAGAACGAACACGAAATACAGACGGTGCGAACTGATCCTCAGGACCAACCTGAGCATGCGCAGGCGCTGATTGGCCGCCCGTATTGCAACCGCCGGGATAGTGACGGACTGGCTCCAATTCATGGTCTTCAGACGAGGCAGGAAGCCCTGGCGCACGCAGCCTTCGAGGTTGTACACGCCGATGAGGTGCGAGAAATGGCCCGCGACAATCAAATCGCGGGAAAACCTGCTCCAATCGAGCACGGCGGGGTTGGCGGCCGGATCGCCATCGGTGCAGCAAATGGCGATTGACTGCGCATCCGGGCCAAGCTTCCAGATGATCGCCGCTCCGACAGGGCCCGCATAGCTGGTGTACAGCATCAGGACTTCCTGATCACCGCGAACGTCGACTGTGCCGAACATCCGGTCCAGTAACGACGAGTGGGCCTTGCGTTCGACAGGGAGGTACGGCAATTGATAGGTTTGGACGAAGTAGCCCCGGGATCGGATGTTGGCGATGAGCGCGGAATACACTCGCTGTGCCCGGTAAATGCGCTGAACGTCGACGGCGCGCCACAAGAACGTGGTAAACAACCGCCACCAGTGGCCATTCAGAGACGCCAGCTCAGCAAAGTTGGGCTCGATGTCTAGCCCCACTGCGTCCCACCGCAGGCCCTGCTCGCGGCTCCATGCGTCGAATGCTGCAAATCGTGCCGCAGCCTGTGGCGCGTTCTCCGCATTAAAGTAGAAGCCCTGCTCCGGCGGCATCCCGAGCCCGGCGATTACCGGAATTCCTTCCCGATTCAATCGACGCACAAGTTCAGCACGCTCCGGAGTGAAGTCGACAATGGCGACGCCGAGCCCGGCGTGCAGGCTCTTCAGGTTCGCGATCACATTGGCGTCGGTCAACAGGGACTGCATCTGGCTTATACCGTGATCACAACAGGCAAACATGAGCTGCGGGGCCACGCTCGGCCCCTGAACCAGAATTCCGGCAGAAGGCGTGGAAGCGAACGCGGAAGCCGCGACGAACTGGCAAATGCCTACGAAGCGGCTGATGCAGAGCAGCCTTGAAAGGAAACGGCGTTCTGGAACGATGCATTTCAAGGAACAAAAGCCTCCGCGATCCGTTTATCCACGTTGTACGTCGAAACCCCTCGATGGGGACATTGCCGGATTCCGGCAACAATGCGGATCGCGAGCCTCGCGAGCCGAGCGGACGCCGGACGCGGCGTCACCTATACTTACCGGCCTAGTTTCGCGCAGGTTGGACAGGCACTTTGCTTCTTCCCCGCCCCGTGCTTCCAAACAACAAATCAAAGAGCGGCAAAAACACGTTATAGCGGCTGTTAGGAATGTCGTGATGGCACATGTGATAAGCACGAGCAAACCGAAGTCCGGGAGGGAGCCAGCCGTTCATGTGTATACGCCAATGGATCTCTTCAGTCAGAATCACGTAGACAGCCCAACCAATGAAGACACCGGAAAGAATTCCCCAAACACCGAACCGGGAAGCAACCAGAAATGCTGGAACGCCGTTGATAACGAACAAGAGAAGAATGTTCAGTGCGGAGCTGATGAGCGCCACGTGTTCTGCTTCCTCGGGAGTGCCAATCTGCGCATGGTGCTCGTGATGTCCAGTTCCCAGTGAGCTGCGAGGCCGGTGTAGCAGCCAGCGATGATAGACGTATTCGAAAGCATCACCCCAGATCAGACCGACGATGAAGCCGAGAAGCCAAAGCTCCCAACTGGCAGAAGAAACAGAATAGAAGCTCAGCAGCAGCGCAGGTACAGCTCCGCACAAAAGTGCAGCAAAGGCGTTCCTTCGCTTCTTGTCGCGCCCATGCCGGACGGCGATCTCCGTCAATTTTGTGCGTGCCGCCACTGGTGGGTTCTTTTGTCAATCTATTATAGGGTGAAGTTTTGAGTGCCTGGGCCAATTCTCAATGAGTTCTATAAAAAGGGATGTCAAGAAAAAAGTTCTGCCTCGACCGGAGGCGCGATTTGTTTCTCGAGATCCAGCCCACTGAAGTTTCGCTTCTCTGGAGAAGCTTGGCTGATTGCCCA
>JBAUYE010000236.1:0-2345 GCA_049584615.1 Candidatus Sulfotelmatobacter sp. | reverse complement strand
GATGAAGACCGCGAGAATGAAGGCGACATCACCCTCGCCGCCGAGAAGGTCACGCCCGAAGCCATCAACTTCATGGCCAAATATGGACGCGGCCTGGTCTGCCTCACCATGACCGAGGAGCGCCTCGCTCACCTCCGCATCGGCCCCATGAGCGCCGAGAACACGTCGCAATACGGCACCGCATTCTGCGAAGCCATCGACGCGCGCGACGGAGTGACCACCGGCATCTCCGCCTACGATCGCGCCCGCACCATTCAGGTAGCGATCGACCCGGCCACACAAGCCTCAGATCTTGCCCGCCCCGGCCACGTCTTCCCTCTCCGCGCCCGCAAAGGCGGAGTGCTGGTCCGCGCCGGACAAACCGAAGCCTCAGTAGACCTGGCGCGCCTTGCGGGACTGATTCCCTCGGGCATCATCTGCGAAATCATGAAGGACGATGGCACCATGGCCCGCGTCCCAGACCTCATCCAGTTCTGCCACCAGCACAGCATGAAGATGCTGACGGTCGCAGAGCTGATCCGCTACCGCATGGCCCATGAGCGCTACGTGCATCGCGTAGGCGAAGCCTTAGTCGACACGCGCTTCGGCGAGTTCCGCCTCATAGCTTATGAAAGCGAAGTCGATGGCGGCGAGTCGCACGTGGCCTTGATTAAAGGAGATGTAGAAAATAAAGACGAGAAGAACGAAGCGCCAGTGCTGGTGCGCATGCATGCCCACTGCCTGATGGGAGACGTTTTCGGCGCGACCGGCTGCGAGTGTCACGCCACGCTCGAGGGTTCCCTTCGCCGCATTGCGCAAGAAGGACGCGGCGCTCTTATTTATTTACACCAAACCTCAAAGGGATTCTCCATCGAGAAGGCAGGCGAACGCAGTGCGCTCTCATTCCATCGCGGCCGAAAGCTCCCGTCACTGCTCGACAATGAGCGCCAGACGCAGCGCGAGATCGGAATCGGCGCCCAGATTCTTTCCGACCTGAACCTGCGCCGCATCCGTCTGCTGACAAATAGGCCCAAACGTGTGGCTGCGCTCGAAGGTTTCGGCATCGAAATCGTCGATCAGGTTCCGGTGGAATTGGGCGGGGTACGTACGAGGAAAAATTAAAGGCCGCAAGGCGCGGCCTGTTTTTAGAATGGTTTGCGCACGACAACTTCGCTCTCGCGGATGAAGAACTGCGCCGAGCAGTGCTCCGAGCCGCAGATGACTGGCATCAGGCCATTGATTTGGCGGCGCGTAATCAGGCCCAGCATGCCGCAGGATGGGCAAGCGAGCACAGCCCAGTAAGGATCTTCCTTTTCGCCGACTTCGCCGGCGTTTTCGAGGACAAAAATTGTTCCGGGCTGCATCTGTTCGGGAATCCATTCGTTCAGAATGTCCAGTTCTCCGACCATGCATTCCTCCTGTGTTCCGCTACCGCGACCAATACCGATTCACACTTGCTGCCTAAGAAGCTTTTCTAGCACGCCGGCGCGACGCCGGCGATGTTACGGAGGTACTCGTTTTTCTGGCGACCACATCAGCGCGCACCTGCCGAACGGCGTCGCTGAGGCAGATTCCTAGAATGGGCTGACTGGAATTCTTCAGGATGTCTACGATCTGCCGCGCCGAAGTTTCGAGATAGAGATGCTTGCCGTCGGTGAGCAGGTGAACGTCAGAGTTGCGACCCACGATTTCGGCCAAGCCCTTGCCGCACTCGCGCTCGAGGAAACGCATTACCTTGCGGACTCCCTGCAAGGAGAAGCCCTTGCGGCGCAGCTCGCAGATGACTGCCATTTCTGTGAGGTTTTGCAGGGAATACACACGGCGATGGCCCGTCCGCTGCGGCTTTACGACGCCGCGCTCGTCCCACCACTGGAGCTGGCGGGCAGTCACGCCGGTCACAGCGATCACCTCCTGCGATGAAAAGCTATCTTGCACGAATCCCCGTTCCATTTCCTGGGCAATCTGTTTGAAACAGTCTGCAAGCTGAATGTTTGAAACATTCTAGACGTGAGTTGGCGGGTGTCAACGGAGATTCTCAGAGGAGGGTTAACTAGAAGAGTGCGTGGGCTCGAAAAACTCGGCGTGAGGAGGAGCATGCCGCAGCCGCAGGCCGCCTCACCAAGGGTAGAAAAACCGGGCCAAGGTGGAAATGCCCTGTGGGGCCGAAGGTGACGTGGACAGGCAAGGGATCCTTCGACTCCGCATCTGCTTCACTTCGTGAAGCAGATGCTCCGCTCACGATGACAGTGCCTCTCAGGAAATGCTCTGATTCCGAAACGGCCTCAGTCGTCGCTGCCGCCGCCGACGAAGTGGACGATTTCGAGGTGGTCGCCGTCTTTGAGATGAGTCTGCGGCCAGCGGTCGCG
>JBAUYE010000235.1:0-7695 GCA_049584615.1 Candidatus Sulfotelmatobacter sp. | reverse complement strand
CCGCAGGAGGATCTAAACGTGAAGAGGAAGAACATGAAACATCAAACCTGGAAGGTACTCGCAACCGTCATGGCTCTGGCCGCTATTCTCATGCTCGGTGCCTGCAAGAAGAAAACCGCGCCACCACCGCCACCGCCGCCACCGCCGCCGGCCTCACCTACTGCTTCCATCTCGGTGAGCCCAGATACCATTCAAGCTGGCCAGTCCGCGACCCTGACATGGCAAACCTCTAACGCCACCGACATTTCCATTGATGGCATCGGAGCCGTTCAAGCCAGTGGGTCGCAGCCGGTCAGCCCTACCGAATCCACCACCTATCACCTGGTGGCCAAAGGTGCTGGCGGAACCCAAGAGGCGACTACGCGCCTCACCGTCACCCAGCCGCCACCGCCGCCGGTGGCCACTCCATCGCCCACTGACGAAGACCTGTTCGGCCAGAATATCAAGGACATCTATTTCGATTATGACAAGTCCAATATTCGCGCCGACCAGGAGGCTTCCATGCAAGGCGACGCGCAGTTCCTCAACCAGCATCCCAACATCAATTTCACGATTGAGGGACACTGCGACGACCGCGGCTCGACCGAATACAATCTGGCCCTGGGCGACCAGCGCGCCAGTTCTGTCAAGAATGCCTTGACCGCGGCCGGCGTGAGCGCCAGCCGCATCAAGACCATCAGCTACGGCAAGGAAAAACCGTTCTGCCTGGAAGACAACGAAGCCTGTTGGCAGCAGAACCGCCGCGGCCACTTCGTCTATCAAAAGTAGCCGGAGATTTCCCGCTCAGGGGCGGAGCACTGCTTCGCCCCTGACTTTCCCTGTTCCCAACTATGTTCCCGAACATCTTCCCCGCCCATAGTGCCGCCAACCCGTCTAAAATAGATTGCAGGAAACCTTCTCTTATGACACTACGACGCTGCTCCATTCTTTTCGCTCTGCTCTCCCTGCTGTGGCTGGCTGTCACTCCGGCTTGGGGCGTCAGCAAAGAAATCATCGAACTGCAAACCCAGGTCCAGCAACTGCAGGAACAAATGACCGCCATGCAGCGCAGTTTCGACGAGCGCATGGGCGTCATGAAAAACCTGGTCGAGCAGGATACGGACGCGATCAACAAAGTCACCGGCTCCATCACCGCCCTGCAGGGCACGCTGCAAAAACAGCAGGGAGATCAAGCCGCGCACGTCGACCAGCTCTCCGGCCAGCTCCAATCGCTCAATGACACGCTCGACGAACTTAAAGCTCGTCTAGCCAAAGTCAGCAAGCAACTGGAGGACATGCAGTCCTCGCAACAGTCCCTGGCCGCGCAGCAGGCGCAGCAACAGGCGCAGGCGCAGGCTTTAGCGCAGGCTCCGCCGCCTGATGTGCTTTACAACAATGCTTTGCGCGATTACAACGGCGGCAACAACGATCTGGCTACGCAGGAATTCTCCCAGTACCTGAAGTTCTATCC
Organism: Candidatus Sulfotelmatobacter sp.; assembly: GCA_049584615.1. Lineage (GTDB taxonomy): Bacteria > Acidobacteriota > Terriglobia > Terriglobales > Acidobacteriaceae > Sulfotelmatobacter. The sequence continues at coordinate 6,245 of JBAUYE010000235.1, read as the reverse complement.
CAACACCGATCTTGCCGGGAATTGCTACTTCTATCTGGGCGAGATTCAATTCCGCCAGGGAAATTATCAGCAGGCGGCGCAGAGCTACGACCAGGTTGTGCAAAACTATCCGGCGGGAAACAAGACTGCTTCCGCTCAGTTGAAGAAAGGGTTTGCACTGATAGAACTGGGCAAGCAGGATGACGGCGTCACCGAACTCCGCCACGTAATCCAGCGCTATCCCAAATCCAACGAAGCCCTGCAGGCCCGCGAGCGCCTTCGTAAGCTGGGAGTCCCGCCCACAGGGCGGCCCGGGCAGTAGCTTCACGGGATATTAGGAGTACTCACAATGAATAAAATCTCTGATAACGATCCCGACCGCGCCAAGGGCGCTACGGAAGGTGAAGAGCACCACCACGACGGAAACCTCGCGCTCTCCGAGCCACTCGGACACCGCGACCAGGACCCATTGATCAAAGACGCTGACAGCGATTTCCCCGAGCCCGGGAACAGCCCTGAACATACGGGGGAAACCAGCAAGCAGAAATAAGGTAACTGATCACTGACAACTGGCCACTGTTTTTAAATCGCCATCGCGCCGACTTCTTTTTCCACCTCTGCGATGTCGACCATGACGATGGCGTCCCAGGGGCAGCCGTCGAGGAAGCAGCCGTCGGGACCTTTGCTGAGGCACTTCTTGCAGCCGATGCAGAGAATGGGATCGACCGCGATGCGCCCGAATGGAGTGCTGTCTTCGTCCGCCACCCAGAACATGCAGTCTTCCACCGGACAATACTCCACGCAGGCCGGCGACCCGGCGCATCCCGTGCAGCACTCGGTGATAACCGCCAGTTCCTTCGGCTTCTTCTTCCGAGGCGTGGTCAGGCCCTTGGACCTGGGTTCAGACTTCATCTCGTCGGGAACCATGCCGACAGCTTTCGTGGCGCCGGGTGCAGGAGGCATGGCGCGATTATAACGTGCTTTCCCTCCAAGCCAAAGCTCGCGCAAGATTCGTGCCCCGGAGGGGCAACCGACAATAGCCCGGCGCGTTCAGCGCCGGGAAAAAGCGGCAAATCGAGACGCGTCCCGGAGGGACGCCTGAAGCGTTTCCACCCACCCTCTCATTTCGCATCCGTCCCAGAACGGATTTCAACGGAGAATAAGATCTCCCGCACCTCACGCAACCTATTCCTTCCGGTATACTGAACCCCTGCAAAGGAGCATCCCATGGCAGGAAAAAGTCTGAACCGGGTCCAACTAATCGGTAATCTTGGGAAAGATCCCGAAGTTAAATACACGCCGCAGGGCACGCCCGTGGCCAAGCTGACCATCGCCACCAACGAGCGCTTCAAAGATAAGGCCGGCGATTGGCAGGACCGCACCGAGTGGCACAACGTCGTGCTCTGGCAGCGCTTGGCCGAGATTGCGGGCGAGTATCTGAAGAAGGGCGGCAAGGTTTACATCGAGGGCCGTCTGCAAACCCGCTCCTGGGACGATAAGACCAGCGGACAGAAGAAGTACATGACCGAAGTGGTCGCCAGCGACCTGATCCTGCTCGGCGGACGTGGCGAAGGCGGCGGCGACTTCAAGGAAAGCTCGCGCGGCACATCAGCCAGCGGCGGCAACAACTTCGACCAGCGCACGCCTGAACCGGAGCACGCTACGGCTGGCTCTGGGCCGATCACGGATGAGGATATTCCGTTCTAGTATTCGGCGGAGTCTTCCATGACCGAACAACTAGCCGACAAGAAATGCGTCCCCTGCCGCGGCGGCGTGCCTCCGCTCAATGGCAAGGAACTCGAGGCGTTGCACAAGATCGTCCCCAAGTGGAGCGTAGTCAACCAGCATCACATCAGTCGCGCGTTCACCTTTCCCGATTTCAAGCAGGCGCTCGACTTTGTGAATCGCGTCGGCGCTCTGGCCGAGGAACAAGGCCATCATCCCGACATTCTGCTTGCCTGGGGCAAAGCCGAAGTTACGATGTGGACTCACAAGATCGACGGTCTCACCGAGAGCGACTTCATCATGGCCGCGAAGATCGACAGGCTCCTAGGCTGATTGTCATCCTGAGCAAGCGTTCTTTGCGCGGCGAAGGATCTGGGCGAGCCGCGCGATGTGTCGCGTTCTTTGCGACACAATAATCGCGCGTTTGGCTCGCTTCCCTATCAAATTACATCGAACCCTCTGCAATCCGCTCACTACCCACCCGCATAGCAAGCACCCATAGCGCTGCCGGAATCAGCATGACCAGTCCCGTCCAAGTCGCGACCGTGCGGGCGGCGACGCCGGCGTCGAGCAGGCGTCCGCAGAAGTAAGCGCCAGCAGCGATCGTCAGCATCGAGAATCCCAGGTCGGCCGAAAAGACCCGGCCACGGAAGCGGTCGTCGGTGTGAAGCTGCAGCAGCGTCGTGGAGAAAACCCAGACGGTCGATCCTCCGGCATGGGCCAGCATGGCGCAGGCGCTGGCCATCCAAACCGTGCGGCTGATCCCGAGCGCTCCGTATCCGACAGCGATGATGAGATAACCAAAGAGAATGCCGAGTTGCAGCCGGCGGTCGCTGCGGCCCGCCCAGCGCGCCGAGACGAGCGGGCCCACGAGAGCACCCAAGCCGCGTCCTCCGAGCAGGATGCTCATCCCGAGCATCGCTCCGCGTGCAGCGTCAACGTTGTGCCAATGCACGGCAAACTCATGCGCGCCCATCACGGTGAAGATTACCCAACTGGGCCCGATCATCAGCTCACCGGCCTTCGCAAAGACGGTCGGAAGCAGCGTCCGATGATTGCGCACGTAGCGAATGCCTTCCAGCACCGGAGAAAAGTCAACCAGATCGCGCGGCCGCAGCGGAGCCGCAGACTCGGCGTGCGGCTCGGCAAAATGCATTGCTCCGATTAGCCAGGCCGATGCCAGAAACGACAGCGCGTTGAGAACGAACACAGCGTCGCGTCCGAAGAATGCCGCAACCACCCCGCCCACCGAAGCGCCAATCAGCAGGTTCACCGACCACGTGGCCGAAGACAGCGTGTTGGCGATGAGGACTTCTCCCCGCGCAGCGATGTTCGGGATCACCGAACTGCGAGCTGGTTCGAAGAACGCCGCCATGATGGTCTCCGCCAGCAGCAGCGGATAGACGAGCCATACCGTGGAACGCGAACGCACGAGCAGCATGGCCAGGACGACGACGACGCGGACAAGATCGGCGGCAATCATCACATGCTTCCGGCGCAAGCGATCATTCACCACGCCAGCCGTTGGACCCACCAAAGTCTGGGGCAATACCTGAAGCACGAGAGCCAGCGCCACAGAACTGGCGCGGCCAGTCAACTGCAGCAGCAGAGTGTAGATGGATAATGTGTAGAACCAGTCGCCGATCTCGCTGACGATCTGCGCCATCCAGAGCCGGCGAAAATTACGGTTGCCGCGCAGCAGCCGTAGGTAGGAAGACAGGGAGATCGATGGAGCAGCGAGCTCAGGTTGGGTTTGCATGAGAACGGCCTAGGTTAACAAAGATCGGGCTTAGGCTTTCGGGTTGTGGTCTTTGAACTCGTGCGTGCAGAAATCCACAGCCCAGTTACGATGCAGGGCACAGCTTGCGCTTGAGGTCGTCGGCGATCTGCTTCCCGTGGAAGCGGCCGTTTTCGATGAAAATTTCGTTGGTGCTTGAACCGGCGACAATTACTCCGGCCACATAGATCCCTGGCACATTGCTCTCGAGCGACACGGGATCGCAGACCGGACGGCATTGCTCCTCCGACAGCTCTATACCCATGCTGCGAAGAAAGTCATAGTCGGGGTGGTAACCAATCAGGGCCAGCACGAAATCGTTCTTCAGCCGGATGGGCCCGCGCGGCGTGACGATGACAACGTGGTCGACGCCGATCTCCTGCACGCGGCTGTCGAAATAGGCCACGATATCTCCGTTCTTGATGCGATTCTCCAGGTCCGGCTTGATCCAGTATTTGACGTGGCGGTGCAGTTGGCTTCCGCGATAGACCAGCGTTACGCGGGCGCCGTGACGCCAGAGATCAAGAGCGGCAATCGCTGCGGAATTCTTGCCGCCGATCACCAGTACATCCGTGTCGTAGTAAGGATGAGCCTCGGCGTAGTAGTGCGAGACCTTGGGGAGATCCTCGCCGGGCAGACCGAGTTGATTGGCTAGATCGTAATATCCAGTAGAGGCGATCACTTTGCGCGCGCGGTAGTCGTGGGGCCGGCCGGCGCGGTCAGTAGCAGTGATGCTGAAGTTTCCGTCTTCACCCATTACCGTCTTAACCCATTCGTACTGGCGAATATCGAGATGGTAATGCTCGGTGACCTTGCGGTAATACTCGAGCGCTTCCTCGCGAGTGGGCTTTTGCAAGGCCGTGGTGAAAGGGATGTCACCAATTTCAAGCAGTTCGGGCGTGGTAAAAAAAGTCATGCCTGCGGGATAGTGAAAAAGTGAATTGACCAGACAGCCCTTATCGAGGACTATGACTTTGAGGCCGATCTTTTGAGCCTCGATGGCGCAGGCCAGCCCGGTAGGCCCAGATCCGATGACCAGGACGTCAGTGCGCATCTCGGGATGCGAGCGGAGTTGGGGCTTAGGTTGAGTTTCAACTTCCGCGGCGGCGAGAAAGTGAGGCATGGAGTCCGTAGCGCGTTGCATCGGCCATCGAGGCACGGGTAGAAGCCGATGATTTTAGCACGCGCCGAAGCTGACTTTCTTACAGACGGGTTAAACGGAAGCACGGCAAAAGCGGACGCTCGGTCCGCGCTATAATTTCCGGTTGCTTCATCCATCGCGCTCTAATCAGGACCCTATGTCAATCTCCGCAGAACCGGCGGCTCGCACGCGCATTGAATCCGACAGCATGGGGCAGATTGAGGTCCCGGCCAACGTCTACTGGGGAGCGCAGACGCAGCGCTCGCTGCTGCATTTCAACATTGGGCGCGACACCATGCCTCCGGAAATGATCCGCGCTTTTGGCATCCTCAAGAAAGCGTGCGCGCTCGTGAACCAGGACCTCGGCAAACTACCGGCCGAAAAAGCCAAGCTGATCGTGCAGGCTGCTGACGAGGTGATTGCGGGTAAGCTGAACGATCAGTTTCCGCTGCGCATCTGGCAGACGGGCAGCGGCACGCAGACCAACATGAACGTGAATGAAGTCATCTCGAACCGCGCCATTGAGATTGCGGGCGGCGTGATGGGATCGAAGAAGCCGATTCATCCTAATGATGACGTGAATATGTCGCAATCGTCGAACGACACGTTTCCGGCGGCGATGCACATTGCGGCAGCGGAACGGGTGAAGAACGCGCTGATTCCGGCAGTCAAGAACGTGCACGATGCGATCGCGGCCAAGGCGCGGGAATTCAATGACGTAGTCAAGATCGGACGCACTCACTTGCAGGACGCTGTGCCTTTGACCTTCGGCCAGGAGTTTGGCGGCTGGGCCAGCCTGCTCGAGCGCGACATGAAGCGGCTGGAACAGGTGCTTGAGGGACTTTACGATCTTGCTATTGGCGGAACCGCTGTCGGAACTGGACTGAACACTCATCCTGAATTTGCGGAGCGGGCTGCTAAGAAGATTGCTGAGCTTGCGGGCCTTCCCTTCCGCTCGCATGGCAACAAGTTCGCCGCGCTTTCCGCACATGATGAGATCGTTTACGCGCAGGGCGCGATGGAAACGCTGGCGGCCTCGCTGATGAAGATTTCGAATGACATCCGCTGGCTGGCTTCGGGGCCGCGTTGCGGGCTGGGCGAGATTTCCATCCCGGAAAACGAGCCTGGGTCGTCGATTATGCCGGGCAAGGTGAATCCTACACAGTGCGAGGCGATGACCATGGTCTGCGTGCAGGTTCACGGCGCTACTGCCGCGGTGGGATTCGCGGGATCGCAGGGGAATTTCGAACTCAACGTTTACAAGCCTGTGATTATCTACAACTTTCTCCATTCGGTCACGCTGGTCGCCGACGCTTGCCACGGATATGTCGAGTACATGATCAAAGGCATCGAGGTCAATCGCGCGAAGGTGGATTGGTATGTGAAGAACTCTTTGATGCTAGTGACGGCACTGGCGCCGAAAGTGGGATACGACAAGGCCGCGCAGATTGCCCATACTGCGCTCGTGGAACACAGCACCCTGCGCGAGGCTGCGCTGAAGCTGGGCTATCTTACGGGCGAGGAGTTTGATCAGTTGGTCCGGCCAGAGAGGATGACGCGGCCGTAGTGGATTTCGTCGCGAAAATAAAGTTTGGAGCGTGGTTGCGGTGGGCGTCGGATCGA
>JBAUYE010000234.1:0-6607 GCA_049584615.1 Candidatus Sulfotelmatobacter sp. | reverse complement strand
GGTTGTCATCGAGCTTGCGCGAAATCCTGGCCGCGCGGCCGGTTGATTTCAGCTTGACGCTGTCGCCCTCGGAGACGTGCTTGACAACCTGGGGCTGCGCATGAGGATCACCCTCATCGGCTCCGCTCGCGTGCGCGACCACGGTGGTATCGAACTGCTCGCGAAATTCGCGGCGCAATTTGGCGATGCGCCGTTCCGCGTCTTTCGACAGCTTTTGCGCCGCGGCCCGCTCCTGAATGGCATTCACGGCCTCGCGGGCGTGGTATTCGAAGTCGCGCAGCACGCTCTCCAATTTCTTCTCCATCTCGCGGACTTTGGCCTGCTGGTCTTTTTTCCCTTCAACCGCTAAACGGGCTTTTTCGCGCTCAAGATCTTCCTGGCCCTTCTGCAGACGCAGGCGTTCGCCTTCCGCGTCGCGCAAGCTAGCATGAAGCTTGTCGAGAAATTCGCCCACATCGCGAGCCTGTGAACCCAAACGCGCCCGCGCCCCTTCGATAATTTCCGGATTCAACCCCAGCCGCTGCGCGATGTTGATTCCCGCGGAGGCTCCGGGCACTCCCATCTTCAATTCATAAGTAGGTTGCAGAGTGGTCTCGTTGAAGCCCACCGAAGCGTTGATCACGCCCGGGCTATTCGCCCCATAGACCTTCAACGATGTGTGATGCGTTGAAATCACCGTCATGCAGCCGATGCTGCCAAAATATCCGGCAATCGCAACCGCCAGCGCTGCGCCCTCCTCGGGGTCGGTGGCCGAGCCCAGTTCATCGAGCAGTACGAGAGAATCAGTGGTTGCGGTGCGCGAAATGAAATCGATGTTGGTGACGTGCGCGGAAAAAGTTGAAAGATTCTGCTCGATCGATTGGTAGTCACCAATATCGGCCAGCACCGCATCAAACACCGGCATTTCCGCGCGGTCGGCGGGAACTGGACTTCCCGACTGTGCCATCAAGGCCAACAGTCCCACCGTCTTGAGGGTTACCGTTTTCCCTCCGGTATTCGGGCCAGTGATTACGAGCTGCCGGCGGGCGCCTTCGAGCTCCATGCTGATCGGGACCACCGCTGCGCCTTTGAGCTTTAGATTCCGCTCCAGCAGCGGATGCCGGGCATTGTGCAGAAGGAGGCGAGCTGCGCTCGCGGACCCTTCGGCTTCGCTCAGGGCAGGCAGCCGAGGGCGGCTGTCCTCGCATTGATCTTGCTGACCTTCGGCAGATCTGCTCACCCGCACCGCTACGCAGTTGTAGTCTTCGGCGAAGCGCGCCTTGGCGAACTGGAGCTCCAACTCCCTGAGGACCTCCGTTGAGGCCAGGATCGCTGCTGCCTGCTCACCGATGCGCCGCGTCATCTCGAGCAAAATGCGATGAACCTCGGCCTGCTCTTCGTCCAACAGGCGCACTAATTCGTTGTTTTGCTCGATAGTCTCAAGTGGCTCGACGAAGACGGTTTGCCCGCTCGAACTGGCTCCGTGCACAACGCCTTGCACACGGCGTTTCTGCTCAATTTTCACCGGAATGACAAAGCGCTCGCCGCGAATGGTTACCAGTTCATCCTGCACGGTTCCATCCTCAGCCAGGCGCCGCAAGTATCCGCGCAGCGATTCCTGGATCACGCGTCTCTGCTTTTCGATCTCACGGCGAACGCGCGCCAGTTCTGACGAAGCGCGGTCTTCCAGCGTGCCATCGGGCAGAATCTTGTTTCGAAACCCGCGCAGGAAGTCGGTGAAGTCGGGCACGTTTTCCGAAAGCACGCGCAGTCGCCGCCATTCCGTCCTGATGTTCGCGGGAGGATGCAGTGCGATCTCGCGCCACTCCGCAGCACGGTCTACCACCAGCAGGACGTCGCGAATCTCCGTGGTTTCGAGCGCAGCTCCCGCGATTCGAGACTTCTCAATCAGCTTTGTAACATCCAGCAGTCCCGAAAAATCGAAGCTCCCACCCGCACGGCGGAACTCTCGCACTTCGGCGGTCAGCTCCTGCTGCTCAGCAATCCAGGCGGAATCGGTGGAAGGAGCAAGCGCTCGAATCCTCGCCTGGCCCAGCGGCGAGGATGAGTATCCGCGCAGCAATTCACGCCAGGCGTCGAACTCCAGCACATGCGCGGAGCTGTGGATCAGCGGTTGGGACATCGCAATTCATGTTACAGGAAGGGCGGGACTCGGATGAAGACGGGAAGCGGGGCCTCTACGACTGGACGGCTGCCAGCGCCTGGCTATCGCCGTTCGCCACGGGCAGGCGCAGGACGAATACCGCTCCGCCTTCCGGCTTGTTCTGGCAGGTGATTTGTCCACGATGATCCTGCACCACGCCATACACGGCGCTCAGTCCCAAGCCGGTGCCTTTGCCGATCGGTTTTGTGGTGTAGAAGGGATCGAACACTCGATGCGGCTCTTTTACACCCGGCCCGCTATCGGAAAACTGCACGACGACTTCTTGCCGATGATGCTGAGCGCTGACCTGAAGCGAGCCTCCGCCCGCTTCCTCCAGTGCGTCCAAAGCGTTTTCCACGATCTGGACGAAGGTCTGGAACAGCTGGTGGCCGTCACCCCACACGCGCGGCAGGTTTGGTTCGATCACGGTCTCGATGCGAATTTTCTGATCGTGCCGCTGCAGCTCTCGCATTTGCACGCTGCGCTGCAGAAGGATGCCCAAATCCACCATCGTTCTCTCCCCGGAACTTTGCTGCGCGAAACTTAACAGGTTCGATATCAGTTCGCGGGTTCGTTGGGACTGGTTCACGATCTTGCGCACCAGCGTGTCCTGCTCGCTGGTCAAGCGCTGGTTCGACCACAGTTTCTCCGAATACTCCATGATTGCGGTAAGGGGATGGTCGATCTCGTGGGCGGCGCCCGCAACCAGCTGGCCCAAAGAAGCCAACTTCTCGCGCTGCACCAGGTGGCTCTGTAAGCGTTGCTCGTTCTCGAAGCTGCGACGCGAATCTCCCAGCAAATCGATCAATGCCTGATCCTGCAGATACTGGCGCACAAAAACGAACACGCCCAGAACCAGCATGGCTGCCAACACAGTAAAAAGGCGGAAAGTCCGCGCTTGAGCCGGTGAATCGTCCCATCGATAGACCCAGAGTCCCAACGCCGGCAAGGAAAGCATCGCCAGCATCGCAAGTCGCAGTGTCATCGCACCCCACGTGTCATCTACCTTGGCCGGAGCGGCTTCCGGCTTCCACTGGCGCGCGGCCAGCGCGGTGGCCGCCATCCAGCTTGCGGCGCCTATCAACGGAACATCGTAAAGACTTCCCGAGTAGTACGCCCCTTTGGCGAACGTCAAGGTGGCGCCCAGAAATCCCGCTCCGTAGAAGGCGTAAAGCCCACTTGCCGTCAAAAGGTTCAGGTACACCTTTTTCCAACCCGCAGGCGCGCCCCGGGCGGCGAGCCCCAGCATCAAGATCAGCACGCCACTCTCAAGCATGTAGAGGGAGCTGTAGTTCGTGTGGTAGGCCGCCAGATTCAGCGACACATATTGCCAGGGGAACACAACGAACGCATAGAGAAACACCCACCAAACCAGCAGCAGCAGAAAGTCCAGAGCACCTACGCGGAGTTTTCGCTCGCCTTCAGTCCGATGCGGACGCAACCCAACCGCCGCGATCATCGGAACCAGGTGGAGAAACAGAAAGACATCCATAAACCACGGATCTGGCGCTGCGGTACGGCGCACCACTTCGCAATAAACCCACGCCGCCTGATTGGCGGCCCACAGAACACTCCCAGCACCCATCAGCGCCCAGAACCGCCGGTTGGGCCCGCGCTCCGACCGCGCATTAGCGAGCATGGCCACAGCGACCCCGAGGTATAGCAAAAGACATCCAATATCAGAAATCGCGGTGAGCGCCGGACCGCGCGGCACAGTCAATGACACTGCGGCGAATGCGAGCGTGATCCCGCCTGCCAGCGCAAACCAGCGATATCGTCCAAACCAACTCATCGGCCTTGTTATGTACTCTTTCAATCTTATGGATAAGACTGGGGATTCTCAGCGTGCTTAATGCCCAGCGGATTACTATAGTCACCCGACGTCACCAGGCATCGCACCTTCACGTCAACTAAGTCCTTTCGGATCACTACTCCTGCTAGAATCAGGGATTGAAAGGCGCTCAATCCTGGTCAGGTGGCTTGCATGGCCTTTCCTGTCACACGTCTTCGCCGACTCCGACGCACTTCTCAGCTTCGGGACTTGGTGCGCGAAATCCGCCTCACTCCCGACGCGTTTGTCTATCCCATGTTTGTTTGTCCCGGCGAAGGCATACGCAAGGCGGTGCGCTCCATGCCGGGTGTGTTCAACCTCTCCGTGGATGAGGCGGTAAAAGAGGCGCAGGAAGTCAACTCCCTCGGCGTGTCCTCTGTGATTCTCTTCGGTCTTCCCGACAAGAAGGACGATGTCGCCACCGGAGCCTGGGCCGACGACGGCATCGTGCAGCAGACCACCCGCGCCCTGAAGCGTGAGGTTCCCGACCTGATCCTGATGGGCGACGTCTGTCTTTGCGAATACATGTCTCACGGACACTGCGGGATCGTAAAGCCGGGGTCTACGCCCCAATCGTTGGGAGCTGCTGCCCGAGACGCTTTGCAAAATGCCACGCGGCGGGGCATAGCAGTGAAGGCGGTGAAGAGCCGCGAGGAAAAAGAAAAAGTGATCGACGAGCTGGCATCGATGGTAGCCGAGGCCGTTGAGTCCAGATTCGAGATTGACAACGATGCCAGCCTCGAACTGCTGGCGCGCACTTCGGTCTCGCTCGCCCGCGCCGGCATCGACATCATCGCGCCCTCCGACATGATGGACGGCCGAGTCGCCGCCATCCGCCGCGCGCTCGATGATGCCGGCTTCGAGAGCACACCGATTCTTTCCTACGCAGCCAAGTTCGCCTCGGGATTCTACGGTCCGTTCCGCGAAGCCGCCGACTCCACTCCGCAATTCGGAGACCGCCGCTCTTATCAGATGGATGGAGCGAACCTGCGCGAGGCCATGCGGGAAATTGAACTCGACATCGAAGAAGGCGCCGACATGATCATGGTCAAACCGGCGCTGCCCTACCTGGACGTAATCGCCGCGGCCCGCCTGCGTTTCGACCTGCCGCTAGCCGCCTATCAAGTCTCGGGCGAATACGCCATGATCGAAGCCGCCGCGCAAAATGGATGGATCGAACGCGACCGCGTCATGATGGAATCGTTGCAAAGCATACGGCGCGCGGGAGCCAGCATCATCCTGACCTACTACGCCAAAGACGCGGCTCGGCTACTGGCATGAGTTGATATTGTGTAGATCCTCTAGGGGAAGGTGATGAAGGAGACATCACAGGTGCGGAGGCTCCATTCGTTTTCCGTTGTTGCTGCCGTGCTGCTGACGCTGGGCTGGACGGGCGCTACGGCCGGTCCTCAAGACTGTTGTCACTCTTCTGCAAGCAAAGGTGACCGTCCCGCCGCTGCCGCGAGCGCACCGGCTACGCCCATTTCTTCAGTCAGCGCCGAGGATCTGCGTAAGGAGTTCAACGCCTCCAGTCAGAAAGTCCGGATTCTAGCTCTTCTTTCTCCGACATGCCCGGAGTGTCAATCTGGCCACGCGATCATGGGTAGCATTCTCAGGAAGTTCCCCTCGCCCGGACTGCAAGCCCTGCTAGTGTGGGAGCCGATGCGCGATGGAGACAGCCCCGCGACCGCTGCTGACCAAGCTGGAACCGTTCAAGACGGTCGCATCTCGCAGGGCTGGAACGGCAGCCGCGATGTTGGGAAGCTCTTCGAGGCAACCCTTGATCTGCACCAGATCGCGTGGGATGTCTACTTGATCTACAAACCCGGAATTATCTGGGAAGGACGTGAGCCACCGCATCCAACTTTCTGGATGCATCAACTCTCCGGGGCCGACCCCAGTTTGCTGTTGTGCGTAAACCCGGCTCGCCTCAGCACTGAAGTCGGAAAGCTGCTCGGCCAGCCCAATTGAGACCAAAATGAGTTTCCAAAATTCGTTGAGCTGCCCTACGCTCCGGCGGCGTTCTGAAATTTAACCTCTACCAGCTTGCGGTCGTCGTCAGACACCTTGAACATAGAGCGTGGTTTCAGTTCCATAAAGCTGGCCAGAAACACCTCAGGGATTTGGCTGATGCGGGTGTTGTAGGTGTTGACGTCGTCGTTGAAGAACTCGCGCCGGTCGGCGATGCGCTCTTCCAGTTCGCTGATGCGATTCTGCAGCTTGAGAAAGTTTTCATTGGCCTTGAGCTGCGGATAATTCTCCGCGACGGCGAACAAGCTGCGCAGCGCGGCCGTCATGGTCAAATCAGCCTGCGCTTTCTGGCCAATGCTGGCCGCGTTCATGGACGCGGCCCGTGCCTGCGTGACCGCGACCAGCGTCTGCTGCTCGTGCTGCATGTAGCCCTTTACGGTCTCGACCAGGTTCGGGATCTCGTCATGCCGCTGTTTGAGCAGAACATCAATGTTCGCCCAGGCGCGGTCATTGTCATTGCGCAGGCGTACCAGTTCGTTGTAGAGGATGACGACGTAGACACACACTCCCACGATGAACAGCAGAAACGCCGCCCCTTCGATCACGCCTCCGCCCATCTTAATTGCACCTCGCCCACCCAAACTCGACTGCTGGAATAGTCC
>JBAUYE010000233.1:0-14764 GCA_049584615.1 Candidatus Sulfotelmatobacter sp. | reverse complement strand
GGCTAGGTCTTTGCTGCCGCCGCCGCGTCCGCCGAGCTTGGCCATAGTTTGTTTCAGCAGCGCGCCCATGTCGTGCGGTTGGCCGGCGGATTGGGCGAAGACTAGCGCGGGTTGCGGCGATTCGGTGGCTAGCAGCGCGATTGCCGGAGATTGCCGCGTTAGCTTCTGGGCCAGGAGCTTTAGGAAGTTGAGATCGCGGTGGGAGAAGGTGTGCACCACCAGCTTGCGGCCTTGGCTCTCCGGAGTTTCCGCTAGCAGCGTTGCGGCCTGCGCGGCTGCGAGTTCGTCTTGCGATTGCTCGAGTTGCTTGTGCAGCGATCTGATTTCATCCAGAGACTTGCGGGCTTGCTGTGGCACGTCGTAGATGCCGGCGGAAAACAGCGCGGCGGTTTCGGTGAGCGCGGAGAAATCGCGGCGCGCGGTTGCGACGGCGCGCTGGCCGGCTACGAATTCGGCACGATATCCCTGGCGAGCTTTTTCGGTCTTGCGGAGTAAGATGCCGCCGATCTGTCCCGTGCTGCTCACGTGCGTGCCGCCGCAGGCAGTCAGGTCCCAGTCGCGGATGTCGATTAAGCGCAACTGGTCGCGCTCGGCGGGCGGAAGTTTTCGCAGGCCGAGCTTTTCTGCTTCATCTCGGGTTACATAGCGCACATCGGTGGGACGATCTTCGAAAACGATTTCGTTGGCCCGGCGCTCGGCGGATTCGACTTGATCTTTGTTGAGCGAGGCTGTATCGAGATCGATTGAGCAGTAATCGTCGGCCATGTGGAATGAGACGGTCGCCATACCGAAGAGGCGGACGAAGGCCGAGGAGAGCACGTGCTGCGCAGAGTGTTGTTGCATGTGGTCGCGGCGGCGGGCGGCGTCGATTTCGCCGCGAACGTGGGTTCCCGGCTGCAGGTCTTTCAGCAGCGCGTCTTTCAGAGGAGCGTCGAGATAGTGGACGATGTGGCGGTCTTCCGTGTCGGCTACTTCGGTGACTCGGAATTTGGCGTCGGAAAAGACGATCGTGCCGGTGTCGTGGATCTGGCCGCCGCTGGTGGGGTAGAACGCGGTGCGGTCGAGAATCAGCGCTGGGCGCGGCGTCTCGACCACGGAGCGGACCTCGGCGTCGAAGTTGTAGAGAAAGGAGTCCTGGTAGTAGAGGCGTTCGGTCATGGTTTCTTCAGAATAGGCACGGAAGCGACGGTTATCAAGTCGTTGCGCTCCGCGATTCCGCGTCCTTGGGGTTGTGGGTTCGATGTTATCTTTGAGTCGTTAGGCTTGATTCGTTACGCTGACAAGCTCTCCTGACTATGGACGTTCTGCAGAAACTGTTTGAACAGCATTTTCACGCGCCGGCCGCGCAGATACAGCCGCTTCAGGGGCAGCTCGGCGGATCAGGACGGAATATTATCCGGCTCTCGGCCGGGCGGCAAAGCGCGATCGGGATTCTTTACAACGTGCGCGAAGAGAATATTGCCTTCCTGGAGTTCTCGAAGCATTTTCGCAAACACGGTCTGCCCGTGCCGGAAATCTACGCGGTAGATCTGGACCACGGCGCTTATCTCGAAGAAGACCTCGGCGACACCACGCTCTTCGAATTTCTCTCGAAGCATCGGACAGGAGAGAACATAGCTCCCGATGTAGTGGAAGCGTATCGCAAAGTTGTGGCCGTGTTGCCGCGCTTTCAGATCGAGGCTGGGCGCGATTTGAATTACGAGGTGTGCTATCCGCGGAGTAGCTTCGATCGCCAATCTATTTCCTGGGATCTGAATTATTTCAAGTATTACTTTCTTCGGCTCGCCGGCATTCCCTTCAAAGAACAAGCGCTCGAAGATGACTTCGATAGCTTGACCAATTTTCTCTTAATCGCGAATTGCGATTATTTTCTGTACCGCGACTTTCAATCGCGAAATATTATGCTGAAGAGCGGGCAGCCGTTTTTTCTGGACTATCAAGGGGGACGCAAAGGCGCGCTCCAATACGACATCGCTTCCCTTCTCTATGACGCGAAGGCTGATCTGCCTCCCCAACTTCGGCAGGAATTGCTTGATCTATACATCGACAAGCTCGGTGGCTTGATCGACGTAAGTCGGGAAGCGTTTCTACATCATTACTATGCTTACGTCTACGTGCGGATTCTGCAGGCGCTGGGAGCTTATGGATTTCGCGGTTTCTACGAGCGCAAGGTTCATTTTCTGCAGAGCGTGCCGTACGCGCTGAAGAACCTGCGCTGGCTGCTGCATAACGTGAGGCTGTCGGTCGCGCTACCCACGCTGATGGAAGCCTTCAACAGCATGCTGGCCTCGGAGAAACTGCAGAGCCTGGCCTCGGAAGCGGACAATGTTACAGTGCGCATTTTTAGCTTTTCTTTCCATCGAGGCTGGCCGAAAGATGAGAGCGGAAACGGCGGCGGATTCGTTTTCGATGGCCGGAGCCTGCCGAACCCCGGCCGCGAGGAGCGCTTCAAGGCGCTCACGGGCAAGGACGCGCCGGTGATTGACTATCTCAACCAGCAGGAGAGCGCGCATCAGTTTCTGGCCAGCGTCCTGTCACTGGTGGATGCCAGCATCAGCAATTATCAGCAGCGCGGCTTCAAGCATTTGATGGTGTCGTTTGGCTGCACCGGCGGGCGGCATCGCAGCGTTTATCTGGCGGAGCAGCTTGCCAAGCGCTTGCGCGGCAGGAATGGAGTCGAGGCTGTGGTGCGGCATCGGGAACTGGAAGAGAAGGATGCAATACGATAAGGATGCGAGCCAAACGCGCGATTATTGTGGCGCGAAAAACGCGCCACATCGCGCGGCTCGCCCAGATCCTTCGCGGCGCGAAAAGCGCTTGCTCAGGATGACAATTCAATGAAGGCGATGATTCTGGCTGCGGGCCTAGGCACGCGTTTGCGGCCGCTCACGGATGATCGTCCGAAGGCGCTGGTGGAGGTTGCGGGACGGACTTTGCTCGAAATCACGCTTTCGCGTTTGCGTGCCTTCGGTGTTCGCGAAGTGATCATCAATGTGCATCACTTTGCCGACATGGTTGTCGAGTATCTGAACGCCCACGACAACTTCGGAATGCGTGTTGAGGTCTCTCGCGAGGAGGTTTTGCTCGATACCGGCGGCGGGTTGAAGAAGGCGGCTCATTTTTTTCTCGGCGACCCAAGTCGCTTGGACGAGCCCTTCATCCTGCACAATGTCGATGTCATCAGCACGATTGATTTGCAACGGATGATGCAGTTTCATCGCGAGCACGGGGCTCTGGCAACGATCGCCGTGCAAGAGCGCGAGACGTCGCGATACTTGCTGTTCGATGGGGAGCTTCGACTGTGCGGGCGACGAGCGGGGCGCGATGGAGATCCCGAGTTGGTTCGAGCATGTGAGAAGGCGAAAGCGCTGGCCTTTTCAGGTGTGCATGTTATTTCGCCGCGCTTCTTGCCGATGATGACGGAAGATGGAGTGTTCTCGATCATCGCGTCTTACTTGCGGCTAGCTGCTGAGGGAAAGAATATTCTTGGATTCCGCGCGGATGAATATTATTGGCGCGATCTAGGGCGGCCGGAGGGTGTGGCGCAAGTTGAGCAGGATTTCAGGTACAAAGCTTCCTCGTGGTGAAAAATAATCTGAGGCAAAGCCGGAACCTCAGGGCTAAAGCCCAATCGAACTGCTTGGCTTGACGCAGGCCTGGAAGGCCTGCTCCACCCGCTTTTCGCTTACCCAGATCTGCCAATTCTCCGCGTGTGGCAAGAAGCGCGATGATTACAGCCGTCGTGTTATTGAAGGGCCCGGCTAGGCGGGAGAATTGGGACCTGCCAGGAAACCGCCGTCGAGAACCAGGGATTGGCCGGTCATGAACGAGGCGCGGTCTGAGCACATCCACACGACGGCTTCTGCGACCTCCATCGGCTTTCCAAAACGGCCCATGGGATGGAGCCCGATCGCGTAGGGCTTGATCTCCGGGCCGCCGAAGATGCGTTCGCCCATCGGGGTTTCGATCACGGCAGGACACACCACGTTTACCCGGATGCCGCTGCGCGCAGTTTCGAGTGCCGCGGATTTGGTCAGGCCCATCACGCCGTGTTTGCTCGCGGAATAGGTTGCGAACCCCGCGGAACCGATCAGGCCCGCGACGGACGCCAGGTTGACGATGGCTCCGCCGCCGCCCTGCTTGAGCATCTGCTGAATCTCGTACTTCAGGCAAAGCCAGGTGCCTTTGAGGTTGATGTCGATGGTGCGGTCCCAGTCGGCTTCGGGTTGGTTGACGATGGGGACAAGGTTGCCCTCGATTCCGGCATTATTGAACGCGATATCGACGCGGCCAAATTTCTCCACCGTTTTGCGGACGAGAGCCTGAACATCCGCGGCTACGGCGACATCGGTCTTCACAAACAGGCCATCGGCGCCGGCTGCACGGACCAGGTCGACGGTTTCCTTTCCTTCCACTTCACGCCGGCCGGCGACCACTACTTTGACTCCGGTCTGAGCGAAGAGTATGGCAGTGTCGCGACCAATGCCTGACGTGCCGCCGGTCACGATCGCAACTTTGCCGCGCAATTCCGTCGTCATGAATTCTCCTCGAATCTGAGCTTACCTGAGTACAGGTCAATGAGTATAACCGCCGGAGGCGGGGACAGAATCGGGCGGCATCCGGGCGACAAAGGCCTCCACTTCGATCTATTTTTCTTCTTTCATGGCCTTGCAGACCAGCGTGGTGTGGCCGGTTTTTGAGTCGATTACGGTTTTTGCGGGCAGGCAGCTGCAGGTCACGGTGTTGGCATTTTCCTGTGCGGTTACTACGCAGTGTTCGATGAGTTCGGCGGTGGGTGGCGGGAGCTGGCTTCGAATGGGAGCCGGGGTTGGCGCGACCGTCTGCTTCTTGGCAGCGCAACCGACTAAGAGCAGGCAAAGCACCAGTCCAGCTTTCTTCATGCTCTCTGTTTTCGCTCTGTCGCGGCTGCTTGTCGATGGCAATCTTGGTTACAGGCGTCGAAGCGGACTGGCTCTAGCCGGATCGTGGTCATCGAGTTCCAGAACGTGGCTGCTACGAACCATCCTTTTGCCCTGCCGCGTTTGACAGGTCGCGGTCGCGCATCCGACAATCGGCCCTCAAACAGTGTCTACCGTACTCATCCTCGGTCTGGTCGGCGGTCTGCTGATGTTGGCTTTTCTGGCGAACCGCGTCTTCCGCGTGACCCGCGTGCCAGATGTGCTGGTGCTGATGGCGTTGGGAATCGTGCTGGGCCCAGTGCTGGGTTTGGTGAACCCGGCGCATCTTTCCTCGACTACCAATGTGCTGGGCACCCTGGCCATCATCCTCGTGCTGTTTGAGGGCGGGCTGGAACTGGACCTGCGCCGCACTTTGCAGCATTTTCCCGGCAGCCTGCTTTTGTCGGTGCTGGCCTACGGCTTCAGCATCACGCTGGTCGGACTTATTGTCCATAAGGGTCTGGGACTGCCGGTCACCACCGGGCTGGCTGTGGGAGCGGTGCTGGGTTGCACGAGCAGCACGGTGGTGCTGCCGGTTCTGCAGCAACTCCAGGCACGTGAGCCGGTGAAGGTCACGCTGATGCTGGAGGCTTCCTGGGGAGATGTGCTGGCGGTCCTGACTGTGGGTCTGTTGCTGGGCGTGGGGAGCCAGGGTGGTGCGGTAGCGCGGCACGTTCTGCAAGGTCTGCTCACGCAGGTGGGAGTGGCGGTTGTCTTCGCCACGGCGGCGGGAATTCTTTGGTCGCGGCTGCTGCCAGCGCTGTCGGATGCCCGCTTCTGGCAGGTGATGACGTTCTCGATTGTACTGGTGCTCTATGCGGGAACTGAAGCCCTGGGCGCGAGCGGGCTGATCGCGGTGCTGGCTTTCGGGCTGACGCTGGCGAACTTTCCCGGAATTGATCCGCGGTTCCGCGCCGTGGAAGAGGAGTTGGTATCTCTCCAGTCGCAGGAGTCGCTGCTGAGTTTTCACTCCGAACTGGCGTTCCTGGTGCGAACCTTCTTTTTCGTGTTGATTGGAGCGATTGCTGACCTGAGAAGTTTTCGCGGCCACACCTTGCTGATGGCGGGGATGCTGGGAGCGTTATTCGTGGCGCGGTGGCTGGCCTTGCAGGTCAGCCGGTTGGCGTTTCGCGACGTTGCGGCAAAAGAGCGGGAACTCATGTTGTGGATCATGCCGCGTGGTTTGATCACGGTTGTGCTGGCTTTGCAAGTAGTGGCGGCGCGCAGCGAAGTCAGCTTCCTCTCCGCGCTGGCCTTCGCGGTGATCCTAGTGACCAACGTGATGGTGGTGGTGGGGAGCTTGCGAGCCAGTCGTGACGCGGTCGCGAGTTCGACGCCTGTGCAAGGTAGCACGGCGGGTGAGATCACGGAGGCGCAACCCGGCAAGGTGGTTGTTCCGGTGGCGGCGGCGGCGTCCCGGCGATGGATCTTGGACGCCACGATGCTGGTTCTACTGGGGCTGAGCGCGTGCGTCTTATGGTATGGCAACCAGCCCCCCGAGCAACGTCCCCGCAGCGTGCAGCATTGGATGCAACTACATCTGCGCCGGCCGCGCTGATGCGGCGGCGAGGTATGATGCTGGTTTAGGCAGGGCGATGAACTCAGAACTTGATCGCAAATCTGAGCGTTTTGCATTCCGCATCGCGGCTGTGTGTACAGTGCTCTTGCTGACTCCCGTCGCGCTTCCAGTCGCCCAGACCACGGACTCTGCCCAACCGTCGAAGTCGATGCTGGGACAGATCTCCGGGCGCGTTTGCCGCTCCGACACTGGCGAATCCGTTCCCAAGGCAGAAGTCTCACTCTACCCTGCCGATCCCGACACCGCGAAGGCTGCAGGCGGTGAGCGCATTGTGCGCAGCGGCCCGGACGGTACATTTGTGTTTCCTGATCTTCCCGCCGGCAGCTTTGGGATTTCAGCTTGGCGCAACGGATTCTCAGAAGTCTCATCGCACGACACGGATCAAGGTCAATTTGTTACCCTTCGGCCGGGACAAAGAGTGGACGGTCTGACCCTGCGCCTCCGTCCGACGGGAGTGATCGCCGGGCAGGTCTCCGACGAAGACCGGGAGGCAGTTCAGGGCGTCGAGGTCTTGGCTTTGCGCATCAGGTTCCAGCCTGGGGGACGAAAACAGGTTTCCCATGCCGGTCAGACCGTCACGGACGATCTGGGCAACTTCCGCATGGCGAATCTTCAGCCCGGTTCTTACTACGTGAGCGCGGGAGGCATGATCCAGCATCCGATGGGGGCAATGGGACTCAAGCAGGATCCGACGGGCGGCATGCAGTATCGCAATACTTTTTATCCCGGGACGCCGGCGCTGGATGAAGCGCAGGTGGTGAAGGTCGGACCCGAGGCGACCACCAACGAAGTCCGATTCACCGTACCGACCGAGAGAAACTATGCGATCACGGGCAAGGTGATCTCAGAGGCGCGCCCGGCGCTTAGAGACGCGGAGGTCAGCTGTGAAAGAGTGGATGCCGCGGGGTACACGTTTGGACCCATTGGCGACAACGTGCGACTAGAGTCCGATCATTCGTTCAAGTGTTCGTCTCTTGCTCCCGGTGACTACACGCTCAGGGTGAAAACCACTGACGCTGCGGGTGTCGAACACGAACTGGGTTTTGCTTCGGTTCGCGTCGCGGACTCCAACGTAAACGCCGACATCGAAATCGGCCGCGCTGCCGAAGTGCGCGGCAGCGTCGAGACGCTCCCGGGTCTGTCGCCGGCGGGAATACGCATTACGCTCGAAACCTTCTGGTCGGGCTTTCATCTTCTCCATCGAGCTCCGGGCATCGATGCTGGCGGACGATTCGTGATCACCAACATCCCGCCCGGGGAATTCACCTTTACTGTTTCCGATGCCCGGGGAGAAGAGTCTGCTTACGTGAAGAAGGCGATCTGCGGCGGTCGGGACTATGCGTCCCGCGAGTTGACGTTGGCAGTTGGGACCACGCTCGACTGCGATGTCACTCTGGCTAGCGACACTGGCACGATTCAGGGAAAGATGACGGACGGTGAGAAGCCGGCTCGCGGGCTGGTCGTCGCTTTGATCCCGGAGTCGACGGAGCTTCGCCGGATTCCGCGCTACACCCTCACAGCCCGCACCGATGTCGCGGGTCAGTACAAAATTGCCGGGATAATCCCCGGAGAATATCTGCTGTTTGCCGTCCCGCCGAGCCCAGACGACGCCTACTTCGCCATCGATTTTCCGGAGAACCATCCCGACATCGCTGAGCACGTCAAGGTCGACCCCAGTACAACTCAGGCCGTGAACCTGAAATCCTCTAAAGTTGAGCAGTGAGCATCAGGTCCACTGTCATCGCAGCGCGGCAAGTCTACAAGTCCCCCCGGCGCCGCAGGTTGCGCAAGGTCAGGACAACGGCCAGAGTGCCGACTGCGATGAACACGCAGGCGCTGGTGATCCATGCCGGATACAACTGCTTCGGCGGAGCGAAGGACGCAGTCAGGAAAAAGAATGGATTCAGATACATCGGAATGCGGATGTTCAGCGGGATGCTGTACCAACCTCCCTCATTTACAGCAACGCCCTGGCCGCGATACGCGGATTCCTGTATGGTCAGGCGCACAAAGAAGATGATGGCGGTCACCACGCTGATGGCAACGACCGTAGCATAGGTTACGGCAGTGGCATGGACACTGCGCTGGAACGCCGACGAGCAATAAAGACCGATCGCGCTCATGCAGGCCAGGATGATCACGGTGGTCAACGTGGCGCTGAAGACTTCCCAGGGGCCGATGCCGCCAAAGGCAAAGGCCATGCTCAGCACCGGCAGGCTTGTGACCAGCAGCAGCAGAACGAACAGCAGCGAAGAAACAAACTTACCCCACCAGATTTGCCAGGAAGTCAGCAACGAAGTGAGCAAGCCGGCGAGGGTTCGTTGCTCTTTTTCAATGGTGATGGAGCCGGCGCTGAAGATGGGCACCAGGAGCAACAACAGACCCAGCTGCGAGTACGCGAGGGTCAGAAACAGAACCACGCCCACGGTCGATCCCTGAATGCCGGACCCGCGGCCCTCGCTCGTAGTCACGAAATAGGCGAAGGTCACAACGGCGCCGAGAACGATCAGGTAGAGCGAGGGCAGCAGCCAGCCTCGCCGTTCCCGCATGCGCTGCCGCAGTTCCTTCCGGATCATTGGGTTCATGGGCGTTTCTCCCGGAAAACCATCCGATATCGTTCTTCCAGACCAAGCGCGCGATGATCGAAGCGGAGGATATTCACGCCGGCAATCACCAGCGCGCGCAGCAGTGCCGCGGCCTGCTCGTCTGCACCGGTGATCTCGACCACCAGCCTGCCCGCGCTGGATTCCAGCGCGCGCGCGCCGGCGATTGCGTTGACAACGGTCACTGCGGGAGCGCTGTCGCCGATCAGTTCGATTTCGTAGATTCGCACCGGATCTTGCGGCGCGCGCAATTGCAGAACCGAGTGGCCTTCAGCATCCGTCGCATTGCGGCCTCCGCCAATCAGCGCGATCTGGGTGCAGATGTCTTCGAGGTCGCTGAGAATATGCGACGAGATCAGGATGGTGATGCCTTCGGCCTGCAATCGCTTGAGTTGCTCGCGCAGTTCGATGCGGGCGAGAGGGTCGAGGCCGGTGGCCGGTTCATCCAGCAATAAGACCTTGGGGTCGTGCAGCAGAGTTTTCGCCAGAACCAGGCGCTGCTTCATGCCAAATGAGAGTTGCTCCACCGAGGCTTCGCTGCGATCTGCGAGTCCGGAACGTTTTAGCGCCCGGTCCACGGCAGCCCGGTTGCGCGCGCCTTTGAGTTGGAACGCGTCGGCGAAGAACTCGAGGAATTCGCGCACGCTCATGTCCTGGTACACGCCGGGCTGATCTGGCAGGTAGCCAATCAGGCGTTTCACCTCGTGTATCTGCAGGCTCACGTTGAGCCTATCGATCTGAGCCGTGCCGCTATCCATCGGCAGCAGCGTCGAAAGCACTTTCATCAGCGTGGTCTTGCCCGCGCCGTTGGGGCCGACCAGTCCGAACAGTTCTCCTGCGCCCACGTGCAGGGTGAAGCCGTCGAGCGCGCGCGTGCCGTTAAAACTTTTGCGCAGTTGTTCGACATCGATCATGGCTGTTCCGAAATCATGGCTCTAAGTAAACAACAATGAGTGCATGGACGCTTCGCTGATGGGAAACGTTCAACTCGACAGGCAGCGCCGGGCCGTCGCTGAGCCCGGCAAACACACGCCCCCAGCCGGCAAACGGCAAGCCGGTGGTGAGCACGGCATCCTGTAACGTTTGTTTGCTGGGATCATAGCTCGGGACGATCATGGGTTGCTGATTTCCGTTTTCCGGGCGGATTCGGCTCGGCGTGATCGTGTCCAGTTTAATTTCTTCACCGGGCCCGAGCGCGTGCAGCCCGTATAAAGCGTTCGCCGGGTAATCCAGGTACACAGCATCCTCAAAACGCTGGCCCGTATCGTTGCGCAGCCGGTTCGGTGCGACAAAGTGTAGCGTCCCGGAAAATTCGCGCAAGCCCTGCAAGTTCAGGTCGTGGAACGACCATTTCAACATCTCCAATTCGACCTGGCTTGGCGGACCCAAGCGAATGTCGTAGGTGCGGCGCGCTTGTGCCGCCTGACGATTCATTTCTGCCCAGATTTGGCTGTTGGCTTCGTTGTCCCCGAAATTCGAGGACGTGAACACTGCGGGATCGGCAATCGAAACCAGGACGTCACGCCGGTCAGGAGCGGAGACCCTGAGGTTGTAGTCGGCCATGGCCAATGGGCTTCGCGAATCGAGGAAATAAGTCGCAAGATTGTCCAAACGAAAATTTTTTGGGCGGCGGCTGGCGCTAGAGAAGTAGAAGCCTGCGGCAAACAGCAGCGCCAGCCCGCACATGCTGATCCAGCCGAGTTCTAGACGGCGCAAGCGCCGCAACACGGCAAAGTTCAACACGCCGATCATGACTATGTAAACCGCCAGCCAGATCAGCAGCCAGCGCAACCGCGGAAAATCGAAAGCGGTGGCGAACCGGCGGCTCAGCCAGCTCGCCTGGTTCAAGTTCGACATGTAGGTTGGATCGAGAACACCCCGCAGATTCTGGCCGGCAAAGGCATTGCCAAGTTGGTCCCCGCTTAGCCCTGAAACGCGAATGAGCGTGCCCTTGCCCACGCGTTCGACGTTGGAGGATGGCGGTCCTTGACGATAGGCGGAAAGAAAGCCGGGATCAGCGATCTGGTCTTCGAGCAGCACCAGGCGCCCGCCGCGGCGCAGAAATCCTTCCAGAGCATCTCGCTGCGCCTGCGTAAAATCTGCCGTCGGCGTGGCCAGCACAATCGCTCTGCATGCCGAATAGGCCCACCAATGGTCACGCGGGTCGTTCACTATTTCGAACTTAGCCTGGCGGTTCTTGTCGGCTCGTTCCTCAATGGTGCCGCTGAACTGGATCTGCGACTGCACGGTATTGCACGAGCTGTCGCTGGCGCACATCAGCACGATCAAATTGGCTTGGCGCAACGGAGCTTCCTGCTTGTCGTCGCCGAAAACAACACCCGCGGTCGTCGCGTCAGCCGTGATGACGGCATTCCCGCCCGGCATCAGGACCGGCAACTCCAGTTCGCGCTGCTCCCCGCCGTTCAGGCTAACGTCCGCTGTAACGGTGTTCGTGACGGAATTGTTCGCGATGGAATTATTCTGGTCCCTGGCTGTGACCTGCAGGTGAATCGTCTGCGCTTCCGGGGAAGGATTGCGTACGATCAGGCGGACGGAAGAGGTAGCACCCGAGTAGCCGTGCAAACCGACGTCGGCGATGCGAAGGTTAGCGTCGGCGATCAGCGATGCCGCAAATGCCAACACGAAGCCGATGCACAACAGTACGCGTCTCATCTTTATCTTTAATCTTTAGCAGGGTTGTACGCGGAAACGAAGGAAATATCAAGGAGCGAGATGCCCGGCACACCCGGATGATCAGTACGGTCCGATGACACCCGCGATTGCGCGGGCCGCGGGCGGAGTGGCTTCGGTGTCTTCTTTCTTGGTGTCCAGCACATCCAGATACTTCAGGCCGGAGCCGGTGTTGAAGAGCACGACGGTATCGTCGGCGCTGAAGAATCCACTGGCCAGCAATTTCTGGTAGGCGACCAGAGACGCGGCACCCTCCGGCGCGGCGAAAATACCTTCCACCTTCGCCCACTGGCGTGTGGCATCGAGAATTTCGGCGTCGGTGGCGGCGAGGGCGAGGCCTCCACTTTTTTTCAGAATGTCGAGAATCAGGTAGTCGGCGTAGGGTTTCGGCACACGCAGGCCGGCAGCCAGCGTCGCCGCGTTCGGCCACATTTCTGCTTCTGTGTGGCCTTCATCCCATGCTTTAACAATGGGAGCGCATCCTGCAGATTGCACGCTGATCATGTTCGGGCGCTCGGGACCAATGAAGCCCAGCTTTTCCATCTCATCGAAAGCCTTCCACATGCCTAGCAGTCCGACTCCTCCGCCCGTGGGATAGATGATTCCATCCGGAAGCTGCCATCCAAGTTGTTCGGCGACTTCGTAGCCCATGGTCTTCTTGCCTTCGACGCGGTAAGGCTCTTTGGTGGTGGAAACGTCGAACCATCCCTCTTTTTTCCAAGACTCGGTTTCTTTTAACTCGGCGACTTTGCGGGCGCAGTCGGAGATGAGCCCATCGACCAGCGTGACCTTCGCGCCGTAGTAATCGCACTCGACGCGGTTGGCCATGGGAACATCTTTGGGCATGAAGATGTGAGCTTCCACGGAGGCCGCGGCGGCGTAGGCGGCGAGGGCTCCGGCAGCGTTTCCGGCAGAGGGGATGGCGAGCTTCTTCAAGCCAAAATGGCGGGCCATGGTCACCGCAGCAGAAAGTCCGCGAGCTTTGAAAGAGCCGGTGGGATTCAGGCTTTCATCTTTAATAAAGGTGTTGGGATATTCGCGGCTGGGCAGCATGGGAGTGAAACCCTCGCCGAGCGATACTGGTGCTGCTTCAGGAAGGACGGCATCGTAACGCCACATGGTGGGAGCCAGCGGCAGCAGCGAGGACGGCGAAAAACTTTTCTTGATGCTCGCCAGATCGTAGCGCGCATATAAAATGCCGCCATCTTTCGGGCAAACCGTTTGTGGACGGTCGGCGGGATAATGCTCGCCGCAACGCGTACATTCCAGGTGGGTGAGGCGCGACACTTTGAAAGTTTATCAGGGGTGGGGGCGCTCAGGCATTGATGAAGCGGGGGTGCCCTTAATCTCAAGGGCATTCGCCAGTTTACTCACTCCATGCCGCAGTGCGCACGAACGCGGTCGCGACGTCATCGCTGTAGATCGCTTTCCAGCCGGCGGTTTCCGCGAGAATGTTAGCCAGGGCAGAGTCCTTGGGCACAACCACGCAACGAGCTTGGTTCTGCTGAAGAAAGTCCTGCCAGCCCGGCCCTACATTCATCATCTTCAAGTAAGACTTTAAGAATTCCTCCCCGTAGAAATCGTGGCGGTCATCGATCACCATGCGCACCCGCGGATAAAGCCGGTAAATCAAATATCCGCCCCAATCGTCAGGAGCGACCAGCGGCCCCTGCACGTCTTCATCCTGAGCTTCGAGATAATTCACCGCCGCCACCGGGAATCGCTTCGCGTCAAAGTGGGCGTCCATCAGCGGCTTCGCGCCAAGATTGCCACCGTGCGCGGCGATCCCGCAGGTAAATACAACCATCGCGACGGGCCAAAGATGGCCGCGCAAGCTGAATTCGACCGCCTCCATCCGCTGCAGAAACTGCGGAGATGCGAAACCTCGCCCTGCCATGCGCCGAGAGCCAAATCTCTCCATCGCCTCCGACAGCCAGGGCCCGATCATCAGAATCAGCAGCAGCGACGAGACGGGAATGTTCCGCGACGCGTACAGCCCGGAATACACCGCGAACAAAACCACAAGAGTCCGGCTGGCGTGAGCCTGGGCCGCCTCGCGCTTTTTCACCGCTAACGCCACGAGTGTGAGCAGCAATAATCCTGCGAAACACTTCTGCGCCACATAATGAAAATTCGGCGACTGAAACTCGTTAATGTGATCCATCAGAAAGCGGTTCGTAAGATAGCGGTAGATATGAACGTGCAGCTGAAAGCCGTAAGGATTCACCAAGGTCGCCAGACCGCTCAGGAGGCCGGTCAAGGTCAGGACACGAACGAGCCGCCCGGCGCGGATCTTCCGCAAAACGTCGTCGAACCGGTCTCCCGTCGGCCTCAGCCACTGCCAGGCCGCGCTGCACCAGTAGATCGCCAGCAGCACGAAGCCAACCAAAAATCCCCCATGCACATTCACCCACACCAGCATCAGCGGCGGCAGCAGCCAGAGCATCAAAACGCGCCGGCGATTTGTCTCAGAAGTCGCGAACGATTTGGAGTCAGAGGCGCAAGCATTTATCTGCGACGAATCCAGAATCCAGAACCACGCCAACGAAAATAACCAACTCACCACGTGTGGACGGGCCAGAAAATGAATCATCGCCGCCGAGGCCGCCAGCAACACCAGAAGCAACGCCAGCAAAATATTCGTGCCGCGCCGCAGCAGCAGCCGGAAGGTCCACGCAAACACCGTCGCAATCACCAGCGCCGTGAACAGCACGACGCCGTTCAGTCCTGCCGTGCGATCGAGCCATCCCACCAGCAGGTCGTACAGCCACTCCCACGCAAACCAGGCTCGGCCGGTCGTTACTGAGAAAGCCGTCGCGGAAAAGGGATCAACGCGGGGAATCGAGCGCGTCGCCAGAATCATTTGCCCCGTGCGAATGTGCCAGCCGATTCCGGCGTCGCCCAGCAGCCGCACCGATAGTGTGGTGAACGCC
>JBAUYE010000232.1:0-5539 GCA_049584615.1 Candidatus Sulfotelmatobacter sp. | reverse complement strand
GAGACGGCTGAGATGCCGGGCTTCTATCCCGACGGCGAATATGATCTGGCGGGATTTATTGTGGGCGTGGTCGAGCGAGACCGGATCATTACGGGCAAGGAAGTGCAGATCGGCGATGTTGTGCTGGGCATGGCTTCAAACGGCCTGCATACCAACGGATATTCGCTGGCCCGCAAGCTGCTGTTTGAAGTTGCAGGCTACTCGGCGGAAGATTACGTCAACGAAATAAAAAATAAAGTGGGCAATGAACTGATGCGCACGCACAAGAGCTACTGGCCGGCGCTGAAGAAGCTGCTGGATGCGCAATGCGTTTCGGCTCTGGCACACATTACCGGTGGTGGCATTACGGAGAATCTGCCGCGCGTACTGCCTCGCGGGACTGCGGCTGCGATTGATCTTGGGTCGTGGCCGGTGCCACCTTTGTTCGAGCATCTGCGGACTCTGGGTAATGTTCCGCAAGATGAAATGCTACGTACTTTCAACATGGGACTGGGCATGCTGCTGGTCGTTCCTTTGGCGAAATTCAAGAAGGCTCAGACTGTGCTTGAGCGCGTGGGGGAGAAGGCTTACACCGTGGGCAGGATCGTCAAGGGCGAGCGCAAGGTGATCTACAACTGAATGCATTCCCTCGGCATTCTTCTTTCCGGGCGCGGGTCGAACTTCGTGGCCATCGCCGACAGCATCGACGCGGGCCGCATCGCGGATGCTCGCATTGCGGTGGTCATCTCGAACCGCGGGGACGCGCCTGGGGTTGTTGCTGCACGGCAGCGTGGATTGAATGCTGTTGTGATTCCGTCGAGGGGCAGGACGCGGGAAGAGCATGACCGCGAAGTTGTGGGCACGCTTAAGCAACACAAGGTGGACCTGATCTGCCTTGCTGGATATATGCGGCTGCTCTCGCCCTGGTTCGTGCAGCAATTTCCGCGACGGATTCTGAATATCCATCCTTCGCTGCTGCCTGCTTTTCCCGGACTGGAAGCACAGGAGCAGGCCTTCGCTTATGGAGTGAAGGTTTCCGGCTGCAGCGTGCATTTTGTCGATGAAGAACTCGATCACGGGGCGATCGTTGTCCAGAAGGCTGTTTCCGTGCTGGGCACCGACGACGAGCACTCGCTTGGGGCGCGGATCCTGGAGCAGGAGCACATCGCGTATACGGAAGCGATCAATATTGTTCTAAGGGGAGATTTTGAAATTGTTGGCCGAAGATTGAGAATGAAAAATAGAGAGTAGTTGCTCTGGCAGCGCCTCGCTGCGCTCGGCGGGACAGCCGAAGGCGGCTGTCCCCACATAAATTTCTCAGCTGTCCCGACACATATTTCTCCGCTAATCCGGCTGTACTTTCTTGGCCATCCTTATGATCGGCAAAACTTCCCCGTTGCTGAGCGGAGCTTGCAGATTCTCTAGTGCCGTGTATCCTTTTGCTTTGTAGAAAGCCACGCCGCTCAGGGTTGCTCCCATCTCAAGCCGGGTGAAGCCGGCTTCCAAAGCTGCGTTCTCGCAGGCTTCCAAGATCATTCCCCCGACACCTCGCCGCGCCCACTTGGGATGTACGAAGAAGGCGCGAATCTTTGCGGCATCTTGCTTAGGATCGAGTAGTGAATCTTCGCGGGACGCGTACTGATCGCCGCCGTATAAGGTTTTGCGCTTGCTCCAGCCGCCGCAGGCAACGATCTCGGACTTCTGCGAGCCGGTGACTTCCGCTACCAGATAAGTTCCATCCGCGATGAGCTGGCTATCCACGCCATAGACCGACTGCAGCGCGCCTTCGATCTGGGCTGGTGAATAGTCCTTCGCTTGCAGGCCTCGCACCGAGGCTTCGATTACTTCGCGCAGCCGGGGAACGTCTGCTGTCGTCGCCTTTCGTATGCGAATATGCATTCTGTTCCTAATGAATTCCTGACATTCTAGATGGGCTGATTCGGCCTTTGCCGCTTCGTTCCTTATAATGTCTTTTCTCATGGAAAACTTCGCACCTGTCGACGAACAACTGACGTATCTCAAGAAGGGCTCGGCGGAAATCATCCGTGAGGCCGATTTGCGCGCCAAGCTGGAGAAGTCGCGGGCCGCGGGCAAACCTTTGCGCGTGAAGCTTGGCATGGACCCGACTGCTCCGGACTTGCACCTTGGGCACACCGTGGTTCTGCGCAAGCTTAAGCATTTTCAAGACCTTGGGCATACGGCAATCTTTTTGATTGGCGACTTCACGGGAATGATCGGCGATCCGACGGGGCGCTCGGCTACGCGGCCTCCGCTGACTCGCGAGCAGATTGAGGAGAATGCGGAGACTTACAAGGCGCAGGTTTTCAAGATTCTCGATCCGCAGAAGACCGTGATTGACTTCAACCGGCGCTGGTTCGCCAAGTTTACCGCTGACGATTTCATCCGGTTGATGGCGAAGTACACCGTTTCGCAGCTGCTGGAGCGGGAAGACTTTCACAAGCGCTTTCGGGAAGAAAAACCTATCGCGCTGCACGAACTGCTCTATCCGCTGGTGCAGGGATATGACTCGGTCGCGCTCGAAGCTGATGTCGAGCTTGGCGGCACCGACCAGAAATTTAATCTTCTGGTGGGGCGCGAGTTGCAACGGGCTTACGGGCAGGAATCGCAAGTGGTGCTTACCACGCCGATTCTGGAGGGGCTCGATGGCGTGCAGAAGATGTCGAAGTCGTTGGGGAACGCAATTGGAATCCACGAGCCGCCTTTGGAAATGTACGGCAAGGTGATGAGCATTTCCGACGAGATGATGTGGAGATATTACGAGTTGCTGACGGATGTGCTACAGGTTCAGATCGACGCCTTGAAACTGGGGGTTCAGACCGGTGAGCGCCATCCGATGGAAATCAAGAAATCATTGGCCCGCTTGATCGTGACTGACTTCCACTCAAGAGAAGCAGCTGAGAAAGCGGCGGAGGATTGGGCGAGGCAGTTTCAGAAGAGCGAGGTGCCGGAGGAGTTAGAGCTTGTTGATGTCCGTGTGGCCGATGTGGAGGTTGATCCGGGCGGCGGCCACCACGGCGCTTTGGTTGTGATTGGTCGAGGGGTGAATCCCAGCAAGAGGCGTATCGTGCGCATCGACAAACTGATTCGGCACTCGGGACTTGCTAACTCAAACAGCGAGGCTGGCGGAAAGCTAAGGGGAGGGGCGGTCACCATTGACGGCGAGCCGATCGGCGAAAGCAACTTCATTGCGGAAATGCCCTTGGACCACTGTGTCGTGCTACGCGTCGGTCGACGAATGAAAAAGGTGCGGTTAGTGGATTCGGCCGGTGGCGGGTAGAAGGACCATGTGGGGACAGCCGTCCTCGGCTGTCCGGGCGAGTGAATCTCGCCGGGGTTTCCTCTCCCCCTTTCCCAATCTGGCATTCGTTCAGAATTTATAGGGCTGCCAAACCCTGTTGCCCCACAACTCCTACTAGACTTCAAGCAGAGCGGAGCTTCGCTCCGCGGACAGCCGAAGACGGCTCTCTCCACATACGACCTTGTGCCTCGGGCTTTTTATCGCCGACAGCTTCCTCATCTTCAATGTGATTACAAACAGCACTTCGTCACCTTCTGCACCGATCACCGGTGGATCCTTCCTCAGTTTGTCCGCTCCATCGTGCTGGAATGCTGTCTGCATCATAACGGCGAAAGATTCGACCTGCGGGTCGCGGTCGTGATGCCCGATCATGTTCACATGATCTTCACTCCGTTGGTCAACCAGCGGGCCATGGAGATCTATTCGCTCGCCGAGATCATGGATTCGGTCAAGGGGTTCTCAGCCCACAGAGTTAACAAAACGCTGGGGCGTAAGGGCCGGGTTTGGCAGCCCGAGTCGTTTGATCACGTGGTCCGTTCCTCGGAGGGTCTCGACGCGAAGGTTTCGTATCTGTTGGAGAATCCTGTTCGCGCTGGGCTGGTCGAGGAATGGGCAGACTATCCGTGGCTGTGGACGAAGCCGCTTGTGAATCCCTTTGCTCCCGCTCTGCAGCGGTGACGGCCGCGAGCTGGGCTTCGCCCAGCGGACAGCCGAGGGCGGCTGTCCCCACATGAGTCGATTCTGCTACTCTCGACGGCGCACATGCGGGCGGCGGCTATTCTCGGGCTGGGATGTTCTGCGAAAAACCTTGTTCCCTTTCACACGGACGCAGCTGCTCGCGAAATAATGGACTGGCGTATCGGGATTGCTGCTGCCGATTCGGCTGACGTCGTCCTGCTGTTTGGGGGCGATGGAACCATTCATCGTCACCTCGGTCAATTGGTGAAGCTTGGACTGCCGGTGCTGGTTGTTCCGGCGGGTAGCGGGAATGATTTTGCCGGCGCACTGGGACTGGGTCGCGTGCGCGACTCGCTTGCGGCCTGGCGGCGCTTCTGTGCTGGGCAAGACAACGTTCGCACGATCGATCTGGGAGTCATCTTGCCCATCGGCGCTGACGCCGGCGGGGCCCCTTCGACTAACCAGGGCAGGTCGGCGCCACACTATTTCTGCAGCGTGGCTGGCCTGGGGCTTGACGGCGAAGTGGCGCGGCGGGCAAATGCGTTGCCGCGCTGGGTGCGCGGGCACGGGGGTTACGCGCTGACCCTGTTTCCAACTATTTTTCGCTTCGCCGCATTCCCCATGAAGATTTTGACCGCGAATAAAGACATAGGCTGGACGACTCGCAGCGATAAGCCTACGATCCTGGCGGCGTTTGCGAACACTTCCACCTACGGCGGCGGAATGAAGATTGCGCCGCGGGCGCAGATGGATGACGGGCAACTTGATGTCTGCGTGATTGGGGGTCTCGATCCATTCAAGCTTGCTTGCCTTTTTCCTACGGTCTACTTTGGCCGGCATCTTGGCATCCGCGAAGTGGAGTACTTCCAGGCGGCCCGGGTGCGCGTGAAAACTGAGGCGCCGTTCGACGTCTATGCTGATGGTGAATATGTTTGCCGGACGCCGGTTGAGGTAAGAATTCAGCCAGCTGCGCTGCGCGTAATTGTTGGTTCGGAAAGTCGAGAGCTTGCTTGACAGACGCATCGGGTCGTCGCATGGTTTCAAGGTATGAGCAGATTTCCGCAATTGCTTCTTGTGCTGGCGATGACTGTGGCGCCGCTTCGCGCGCAAACGCACTGGAAGCTGGTTTGGAGCGACGAGTTCAACGGAGCGGCGGGAGCAGCGCCCGATTCCACTAAGTGGGTCTATGACCTGGGCGCGAGCGGGTGGGGAAACCAGGAACTTGAGAGTTACACGGACAGCCGCGAAAATTCCTTTCTCGACGGCAAGGGCCATCTTGTAATTCGCGCCCTGCGCGCCTCTGATGGCAAGTACACGTCGGCGAGGCTCAAGACCGAGGGCAAATTTTCTACTCAGTATGGACGGATTGAAGCTCGCATCAAACTTCCGCGCGGGCAGGGGATCTGGCCGGCGTTTTGGATGCTGGGCGCGGACATCGGCTCCGTAGGCTGGCCGGCCTGCGGGGAGATCGACGTCATGGAGAATATTGGGCGCGAGCCACGGCTCAATCATGGTTCGCTCCATGGGCCAAATTATCCCGCAGCCGGCGTTACAGCGCGGTAT
>JBAUYE010000231.1:0-9620 GCA_049584615.1 Candidatus Sulfotelmatobacter sp. | reverse complement strand
ACCTTGCACATAGCCGAAAATTCGTTCGACAATTGTCCCAGCAAGGGCAGTACACGCAGCAATAACAAAACGGAGGCTCCGGCCAAGAAATCAGCTCCTAACTCCTCTGTTCTCTAGATTTTGACCTCTAAGTCCTTTGTTCGACGGATTTTGCGGGCCAAAACATGCTTAACTCAATGATTTCAAGAGATCGAGGGGGAGGGGGGGGTACCCTGTAATCAAACAGTAACCCTGCGGCGCCGGAACCACGCGAACACCGGAACCCCAGCCAGAATGACCAGCAATCCATAAAAGGAATTCGGCCAGTCTCCGCGAAAGGTGTAACAGAGCAGGACGGCCGCAACAAGAATAAACAAGGCTGGGACGAAAGGATAACCGAACACGCGATAAGGCCGCGCAGCTTGCGGATCGCGCCAACGGAATACGAATATGGTGCTGCCGGCGATCATATAGAAGAGCCACTCCGCGAAGATGGCGAGAGAAAAAAGCTGCCGGAAGTTTCCTCCCAGAAGCAGGAGGGCGATCGACAGCACAGCTTGGAACACGATGGCAACCGACGGAGTGTGAAAGCGCGGATGCACGTCGGCCAGAGCCGAGAAGAAATATCCATCGCGAGCCACGGCAAAAGGCACGCGCGCGCCGCTCATAATTGTGCCGTTCAGCGTGACCAGCATCGAGATCGCCATGCCCGCAGACACGATGCTCGCGCCCATCCGCCCCACGACCAGAGCCACCGCATCGGAGGCAGGCCGCGGCGAGGCCGCAATCGCACTCGCTGGCAACACGTATTGCACGCCGGCATTCACCAGCACATACAGCAGCCCGACTGCAGCTACACCAGCAATCAGCGCAATCGGAATACTACGCTCCGGCTTCTTTACCTCGCCCGCGACCATGTTCAAATCGTTCCATCCGTCATACGCCCACAGCGCCGCCACCAGCGCCGCCATGAAGCCGGCGACTCCGCCCTTGGCTCCGGTGAACGTTGTGGCAAAGTTGCTCCAGTCGCGTCCAGTCGCGTCACCGGCTCCACTGAAGCAGACCACCACGATGCCCAGAATGATTGCCACTTTCAACACGGTAAACACAAGTTGGAACTCACCGGCCTTCTTCACTCCGAAGTAGTTGAGAAGAGAAATGAGAACCGCGGCAGCGATCGCGACCAACTGGCCCCAGGTGACTGCGAAAGGAACCGAGATAACATTCGCGGGAAAAAACGAAAAGATCGAGAACGTGCCGAGAATGCGAACCAGTCCGATCGCAATCGTGGCTACGGACGCAGGTTTGGCGATGACGAACCACGTCCAGGCATAAAGAAAGCCGCCGAGTGGCCCGTAGGCGTCGCGGACATAAACGTATTCTCCGCCAGCCTGTGGCTTCATGGCGCCGAGTTCGGCATAGGTGAGCGCGCCGAAGAAAGACAAAATTCCACCGACCAGCCACGCCAGATACACCAGCTTCGCAGAACCTACGGCCTGCATCATCTCAGTGGGAACCAGAAAGATCCCACTGCCGATGATTGTGCCTACAACCACCGCAGACGCGTGACTCACGCCCAGATCACGGGCCAACTCCGGACGCGCAGTGGTTCGCTGGGTCAGCTCGGGCATGATAGAAGGGTGTCAGTATACGTCAGAGGCAGCGTCCGTTTTCTTCGATTGCTCTGGTTGAAACAAGCTTGCAATGTATCCGACCGCGAACGTCACGGTCGTTCCAATCACGACCCACCAGGTCCACGGGACATGCGCTCTCCACAAATACAGTTCTGTGCTGAACCCAAACAGCATCCCGACCATCGCGCCACGCTGATTCGCTTTTCGCGTCAGAACTCCCAGCAGAAAAACTCCGAGCAGAGCACCATACGCTACCGAGGCAATCTGCAGCCCAACCTCAACCACGCGTCCCACTTTTTGCAACGCCAGCACTGCCAACCCGAAAAGAACCATCGCCCAGAAAAAAGTCGCGGACCGGGAGAGCTTCATGCGCGTCTGCTCATCGGTCTTTGGGCGGAAGCGCAGGAGAAAATCCATAATCGTGCTCGACGAAAGCGAATTCAGCGCCGCGCTCAGATTCGACATGGCTGCCGCGAGGATCGCTGCAATCAGGAGTCCCGAGATTCCGTGCGGCATTTGACTGACAATGAACGTCGGGTAGATTCGGTCCGGCTTTCCAAAGTTCGCCGAGGGCACGCGATAAAACGCCCACAGCATTACGCCCACGATCAGAAAGAGAGCAAACTGGAACAAAATTGCCAGCCCGCTCGAAAGCAGCGCCACTGTAGACTGCTTTTGACTGCGCGCCGCCAGCAGGCGCTGGACGATGAGTTGATCGGTGCCGTGGCTCGCCGTGATGAAGAAGGTTCCGCCGATGACGCCTGCCCAGAATGTGTAAGGCAGCCAGAAGTTGGGGCGGAAGTCGAACACCTGCAGTTTGCCCGCGCTCGCAGCCGCAGCATGAATCGCCGTCCATCCGCCCGGCACGAGATGCAGGATGGTCACCAATCCAACCAGGGTTCCACCGACGTAGATCGCGGTCTGCACTACGTCAGTCCAAATCACTGCAGCCAGTCCGCCCTCGAATGTATAGATAAGCGTCAATGCAGTGATGATGGCGATCGAAGCTACCTCGCCTGTGCCGAACGCAATCGATACCACGATCGACACGGCATAGACGCGGACGCCTTCCGCGGCCGCGCGCGTTAATAAGAAGAGTCCCGCTGTGACCGAGCGCAACCCGCGCCCAAAGCGGCGTTCGATCAGTTCGTAGGCGGTGTAAAGATCGCCGCGAAAATATTGCGGCAGCAGCACGAGGCTGATCACCACGCGTCCCACCAAGTATCCCATCACCACCTGCAGGAAGGTGAGGTTAGTGTCATAGGCAAGCCCGGGAATGCTGATGATGGTGAGCGTGCTGGTTTCGGCGGCGACGATAGAGAGCGCGATCGCCCACCAGGGAATGTCTCGTCCCGCGAGAAAATAATCTCGCAGCGAGCGGTGGCGCTTGCGGAAGCGCAGCCCGAACAGGGTGATTCCTATCAGATACAGCGCGATAATCGCGAGATCGAGTTTGTCGAGGCCCATTCGTTCTGCCGCTGGATAGCCTTCGCTACACAAGTTTCGCCTTTGAATTATGGCGTCAATCGGCCCACGGCGCGAGTGAGTCTTTATAGACGTGGCTGGAGAGCCGCTTCCGAAGTTTCCGACAGCGAACTTAGGAGGACCAAACTTTCGCTGTGATAGAACTAACGCGTGGCCTACTATCTGGGCATTGACGGGGGTGGTAGCAAGACAACGTGCGTTGTGGGCAACGAATCTTCGCTTCTCGCAACGGTTACGGCCGGGGCGAGCAACATCACGCGTGTAGGCGAGGCCGGCGCCCGCGAAGCTCTGCAGCAAGCCATACGTGAGGCGTGCCTCGCGGCAGGAATTAATCCTCAGCAAGTGCTCCGTGCGTGCATCGGCGCCGCCGGCGCCGGGCGCCCGGAAATCGCAAGCTCCGTGCGCAAGATGGTTGCCGAGATTATTCCCGGGGAAATCGAAGTGGTGGGCGACATGGAGATCGCACTGACGGCGGCCTTCGGCAAGGGGCCGGGCGTAATTGTTATCGCCGGTACCGGTTCGATCGTCTTCGGCCGAGATGCGCAGGGAAAAGTCGCTCGCGCCGGAGGTTGGGGGTTCGCGATTTCTGACGAAGGATCGGCCCACTGGATCGGCCTTGCGGCGGTTCGCGCCGTGCTGCGCGCGGCTGATGAGGTTGGAGAAAGTCAAGCCAAGCGCGATCCAACTTGGCCCGCCGAGCGGCTTTTCTCCGAACTGAAGACTGCCTGGAGCCTGACGTCGCTCCCGCAGTTAGCGCGCGCGGCTAACGCCAACCCAGACTTCGCGGCTCTGTTTCCTGCAGTCTTAGCTGCGGCCGAAGCTGGGGATGCCCTAGCTCGACGGGTCACTGCCGATGCTTCTCGCGAACTGGCACAACTTGCCGGGATCGTCCTGCGCCGGCTTTTTTCTGCGCGACATTCTTCTGCTGTCCCGATGGCCATGGCTGGCGGGGTCTTTCGTCACGCGGCGATGATTCGCGAACTTTTCTACAATGAGGTGCGCGCGGCGAATCCAGACGTCGTATTGAATCCCGAAGTCGTCGATCCGGTCCATGGCGCGTTGCAAATGGCCCGGAGAGCTGGGTGAGTGCCGCGATCCATTTATGGATTCGGAAGAAATTCAA
Source organism: Candidatus Sulfotelmatobacter sp. (assembly GCA_049584615.1). Classification (GTDB taxonomy): domain Bacteria; phylum Acidobacteriota; class Terriglobia; order Terriglobales; family Acidobacteriaceae; genus Sulfotelmatobacter. The sequence continues at coordinate 5,399 of JBAUYE010000231.1, read as the reverse complement.
CAGGAGCGCGTATTACTGGCCGGGATTGAGCGGTCTGAGACCGTACAGTCGGGTGCGTCCGCCGTCTCCTCTCTTGGCACTGAACCTACCCTTCCGCTGAGCGCGGACCTTGTTCTCGCGCTGCTCGAGCGCCGCGACCTGCCCGTGGAAACTCTCGAGCAACTCGGGCAGAACCCTGCCGCTCTGAAGTCGCGCAAGGTGTGTGTTGCTCTTGCGGCTCATGCGCGCACGCCCAGACACTTGGCGCTGCGGCTGCTCCGCCATTTTTACACCGGCGATCTTATGCAGTTTGCGCTGAAGCCGTCGGTCGCGGCTGATCTGAAACATTTTGCCGCAGAACAGCTCGTGACCCGTCTTCCCTCGGTGACGCTGGGAGAGCGCCTGATGCTGGCCCGCCGCGCCTCAGAAACAGTTGCCGCGGCATTGTTGCTCGACAAGGAACCCCGGGTTGCCCATACGGCGCTCGAAAATGCCCGGTTGACCGAAGCTGCGGTCATGAGGGCGGTCTTGCGACCAAACGCTGGCGCAGCTTTTGTTGAAGCTGTGTGCCATCACCCTAAGTGGTCGGTGCGCCGCGAGATTCGCCTGGCACTGCTTCGCAGCCCACACACTCCGCTCGCGCGCGCCCTGGAATTTTCCCGCGGGCTTCCCCCACCGCTTCTGCGTGACATCCTGCACACCTCGCGTTTGCCGGAGAAAATCAAGGCCTACCTGCGGGAAAATCTGAAGCAGAGAAACCGGGAAGTCGGTGCTCGTACAAACCTCACCGGCCGCCGCCGACCTCCAAAATAGCTCCGGTCGTGTAAGAAGCGGCAGGAGAGAGCAGCCAGAGCACCGCTTCGGCTACCTCGAGTGCTGTCCCCGGGCGTTGCATTGGAATTGTCGACGTCAGCCGGCTCAACCGGTCGGGCGCGCCGTTGGCGGCATGCAGTCCCGTGTCGATCAGTCCCGGAGCGACTGCGTTTACGCGGATTCCTTCGGTAGCAACTTCACGCGCCAGCCCAATCGTGAAGCTGTCAATCGCGCCCTTGGAGGCGGCGTAGTGCACCCACTCTCCTGCGGAGCCGATCCGGGCCGCGCGGGAGGAAATATTCACGATCGCGCCGCCGATTCCTCGGTGGCGGGTTGACATGCGGCGTATCGCCTCACGGGCGCATAGGAACGCGCCTGCGACGTTGACTGCCATCACTTGCGCAAGCGTCTTCGCGCTCACTGAGTCGACGCGCGAAAATCCGCCAGTAATGGCGGCGTTGTTGACTAGAGCCTTGATCGGCCCCAGTTGGCGCTCCGCTGTTTCAAAGAGCCGGACGACATCTTCTTCACAGGCAACGTCGGCCTGAATCGCACAGGCCCGGCCGCCAGCGGAAACGATTTGTTCGGCGATCGCCGCGGCTTCGGCGTCACCGGTGGCAAAGTTCACGGCTACAGAAAAACCGCGCGCAGCGGCCAGCTTGGCTGTTGCGGCCCCGATCCCACGGCTTGCACCGGTGATGATGATTGTGCCGTTGCTCGTCTGCACTCCCATGCCACATCGCCTTTCTGCGATCAATGTAGCAAAAATTCCTTCTCCCGGCCGTTCACTGCCGGTGGGGTTCAAGCGCGGATGGTGAGTTTCCTTCCGCCGGGGAGGTTTTGCTTGCATTATGTGCCTGCAATGCCTACAATAGATGCATGCAATACACCATCCGAAAGGTACCCGATAGTCTGGACGAGGCCCTTCGCAGGGCCGCCCGCGAGCGGGGCAAAAGCCTGAATGAGGTAACGATTGAAGCCTTGGCCCGCGGTGCTGGTGTTACTGGCGAACGCGAGCGGCAGCGCGATCTCACCGACATCGCAGGCACCTGGCGCAAAGATCCCGCTTTCGATAGCGCGATCGCCGCGCAGGATACCATTGACGAAGAGATGTGGCGGTGAGGCTGGTTCTCGATACGAACCGCTACACCGACCTTTGCCGGGGCAATGTGTCGGTTGTCGAAACGGTCGAACTTGCTGATGAAGTCTGGTTGCCCTTCATAGTGCTGGGAGAATTGCGCGCCGGATTTGCCGTGGCCAGCCAAGGACCGCGCAACGAAGCTGTCCTCCGTCGCTTTCTGCTGAAGGCTGGCGTCGGCGTGCTCTACGCCGATGAACAGACCACGCATCATTACGGCGCTGTTTACCGTCAAGTGCGGAAGCAAGGCACTCCCATCCCGACGAACGATATGTGGATCGCAGCTCTCGTGCTGCAGCATTCGCTGGTCCTGTGTGCCCGCGACGCGCACTTTGACGCCCTTCCGCAGCTTCCGCGTGCGTAGGGAACAGAAGTGTCCTGTCCAGGGGGTTCCGAGCCTCGGTTATTTCCGAAAGTGATGGCTGATGGCTTCCGCCTGCACCCGGGTCACAACCGCCGACAGTGCGGACGCATCTGCCTGCTTTACCGCCTGCACGCTGCCGAAATGTTCGAGAAGACGCCGCGTTGTGCTCTCGCCTACTCCGGGAATCTCCAGCAATTCGGTGGAGCGATCGCGCATCTGCCGGCGTTTGCGATGGAAGGTGACGGCGAAGCGGTGGGCTTCGTCGCGGATGAGTTGGATCAAGTGCAGTACCGGCGAATGATGATCGAGAGCGATGGGATCCTTTTCCTGCCCGTAGACGTAGAGAATCTCTTCGCGCTTGGCGATGGCCGCGAGCGGCTGATTGATGATCTCAAGTGAGTCCAACGCTTCGGCTGCGGCGTGCAGCTGGCCGAGGCCGCCGTCGATCAGCACCAGGCTGGGCATGGGCTTTTCTTCCTGCTGCAGGCGTTTGTAGCGGCGCGTGACCACCTCGCGCATAGAGGCGAAATCGTCGACGCCTTCGACGGTGCGGATGATGAACTTGCGGTAATCCGATTTCTTCATCTTTCCGTCTTCCCACACCACCATCGAAGCGACTGTCTCCGCGCCTTGAATGTGTGAGATGTCGAAGCATTCGATGCGCTTCGGAACTTCAGGCAGGCTGAGCACATCCTGCAGTTCTTCCTGGATTGCCTTGGCATTGGGCTTGAGGACGCGAAAACGCTGATCGTAGGATTGCTTGGCGTTGGTGCCGGCGAGGTCGAGGAGCGAACGCTTGTCGCCGCGCTGCGGGACGAGGATGTGAACTCGGGCCGTACGCGCGTTGTCGCCCGCGACCTGGTCGGAGAGTAAGTCTTCTAACTCTTCTCGATCCTCGAAATCTACCGGGACGTAGAGATTGCGAGGTACATAGGGCTGGCCGATGTAGAGCTGCTTCAGCAGAGCAGAGAAGAATTCGCCGGGAACAAAATCTGTGCTTATCGTCTTGTCATCCTGAGGCCGGCGATGTTTGCCGGTCGAAGGACCTGTGGACTCGTCGGCAGCTTCGGTGCTAGCGATGGACTGCATAGGTCCCTTCGACGGGCTCAGGGCAGGCTCTTCGCTCCGCTCAGGATGACACGGAGCTAAAGAAACCTGCGAGGAAGAGGCAGCTTCAGGGAATGCGAACTCCGGCAGCTCCTCCCAGAAGAATTCGCGGCGGTCGACTACGCGGCCGCCGCGCATGTGAAACAGGTTCACTGCCAGCATTCCGTTTTCATAGTGATATCCGAAGACATCGGCGTCGTCGCCCTCGGCGGCGGCGATGCGCTGGCGCTCCTGCAACTGCTCGACGGTCGAAATCAGGTCGCGATAGCGGGCTGCGCGCTCGTATTCTTCGGCCGCGGCTGCCTGCTCCATTCTCTCGTGTAGCGAGCGGCTCAAGTCTGTGGGACGTCCCTCGAGGAACAGCTTCACGTCGCGGACCGCTTCCTGATAAGCGTCAGGCGTAGTCAAGTCCTTCACGCACGGACCTAAGCAGCGCTTGATGTAGTACTGCAGGCAGGGGCGGGGATGAAAGCGTGTGAGATCGACCTTGCACGAGGGAATCAGAAAATTACGGTGAATCAGGTCGACGATGCGATAAGCAAGATTGGCAGGGAAGTAGGGACCGTAGTAGATGCTGCCGTCCTTGCGGAGACGGCGGGTGACGTACACACGCGGCCAGCGCTCGCCGAGTGTGAGCTTCACGTAGGGGTAAGTCTTGTCGTCGCGAAGTAGGATGTTGAAGCGCGGCTTGCGCTGCTTGATGAGATTGTTCTCGAGCGCGAGCGCCTCTTTGTTGTTGGCGACTACGATGTAGTCAACGTCGGCGGCTTCGCGCACCAGGGTACCGGTTTTTGAGTCCTCCCAACGGCCTTCGTGGAAGTAGCTGGCTACGCGGCTGCGCAGGTTCTTCGCCTTGCCCACATAGATGACTTCGCCTTCGGCGTTTGTGTAGAGATAGACGCCGGGCTCGGTGGGGATGGTGCGGATTTTAGCGAGAAGGTCCATTGCGGCTGTGGTAGAGGTAATTCTATTTGATGTCGGAACCTAGGCGCCGGTGCAGGTCGGCGCAGGTCACGACTGGAAGGAACGTTAGCGTTGAAAAGCGGCGGATGGCGTGGAGCACTCGGAAGAGGGGCTGTGTTACACTTGTGCCATATGAGTCAGACACTAACAATCCGTCTTACAGACGAGCTTCTCGCTTGGTTGAAGGAAACCTCGCGGCAGACTGGGGTGCCGATGGGGCGACTGGTTCGCGAGCAACTCGAGAGCGCCAGGTCCAACGGGGGGAAGCAGCGATTCCTGCGGCATTTGGGCGCCATAAGAGGCGGGCCTCCTGATCTTTCGTCCCGCAAAGGGTACTCCCGAGGATGAAGGGCATCGCGGATACCGGTTTCATCGTGGCCGCCGGCAGTCGGGATGACGCCCATCACGATTGGGCGATCGGTCTCGCGAAGGCCGTCACAGAGCCTTTACTCACCTGCGAGTCGGTTCTCAGCGAGGCGGCATTTCATCTTCGGTCGAGTTCCTACGTGTTGTCCCTTGTGCAAGACGGTCTGCTGCAAGTGGCGTTCGATTTTTCCGAGAACATCGGCCAACTGCGGGAGTTGGCGCGGCGCTATGCCGAGCGTAAGCCGGATTTGGCGGATTTGTGCCTGATTCGCATGAGCGAGCTCTATCCGCGGCACCCCGTCATCACGGTCGATGAAGCCGATTTCCGGGTCTATCGAAGAAACAAGCGGGAGACAATCCCTCTCATCTGCCCACCGCGGCGGAGTTGAGCTCCGTAACCGCTTGAGCAGCTCACTGTATAAATTTTCCATCCCCTGTGTTGGCTTTGCGTTACTAAAGGCCCATGCCATTTTTTGGCATCCGCATGACTGTACCCGCAAACGGTTGAAAACGTATATACTTAGACTGACTGCCCCCCATCTGGGGGACTGGCACGTCCCGTGCAAAAGTAGGGGCGTACTTGTGAGCATTGAAGATTCCCCAGGGCCAGCAAGAGGGCAAAATTCCGCGCACGGAGAATCCGAAGGCGCTGAGACAAGAAATCTAAGG
>JBAUYE010000230.1:0-5657 GCA_049584615.1 Candidatus Sulfotelmatobacter sp. | reverse complement strand
ACCTTACCCAAGACTTCCTCTGCGCGCCTACCCGTGAGACGCTCCATAAACGGATTCCACAATTGATAACGCAACTCTGGGTCGTAGACGATAATGCCTTCCGCGGCGCCATCCATGATTTCCTGATTGAACTGGATCGCCTGACGCAGATCACTTTCATTTTTCTTGTGCTCGGTAATGTTTCGCGAGAGCGCGAGGAGGCGTTCCGGTCTTCCATTCGCATCAAGAATGGGACTGACCACAACGTCCCACCATCGCGGCTGGCCGGTTATTCGGGTCGCGAAATACCCGGCACAGTGTCCAGTTCCCCCAGCTACCGCTTCCTTTACAGCGGCTCTTGCCGCTTCTCTGTCTTCCCCTTCCCAGAAATCAATCCAGGAGCTGTCCGGAGTCAAGTCCGCGTCGCAGATTTCTAGCGCCTGCATGCCCGCCTGGTTCATGAACAGTATTCGGCCTTCGAGATCGAGGATCTTGATGCAGTCCCGGCTGCAAGTGATCAGACGACTCTTAAACTCCTCACTGGCTCTCAAGGATTCTGAAGCAAGTTGCTGTTCCGCCGCCATCCGGCCCAGTTCGGCCTTTACGCGATGAAGCTCCAACTGCGCTGCACGAAGAAGTTCTTGCTCATCGTTGGACGCAGCACCTGGGAGTTCAGGGCTCTGCCGCGGCGAAGTGGACCCGGTCGCCGGTGTTCTTGGGAAGCTCATGCTCTTTGAGCCTAGGTTTCAGTTAGGGCAACCACACCGAATTATCCCACACATTGGTTTATGGAGTGTGGCTCTAATACTTAAAAGGCCCCCGCCACCATGTGATTCAAGATTCCCAGAAAAGTGACAAACGGATCCTACCCAATTCAGCCCGGAGGCTAGTTCTGCAGCGTTTCACTCCTGGAGCCGTACCTTTTGCGCGCCTGCGGAATCTTGCCATTACACTCGGGATCGATTTGCTAGGGAATGCGAGAGGATTTGGCATGTTTAGTTTGGATGTTGACTTGAGAGCTCATGAGGACCTGGTTCCGAACGAATTCCAATCCACAGATTGGCCTGCTCTAAGGTCTGGGGTGGAACGACATCGTGGACATCATGGAGGTCCTCGGATTCATGGGCTGGTTCCATTCCAAGCCATTGCCACCCGCAACAGAGGGCGGTGATGTTCACTACTTGACGGTCAGCTTCCCCCAGTTTGCTTTCGAGGATCGTCCTGGCGGACGTGGCCGGCACCGGACAAGCTGTCAGTGCGACCGCGGCTACGCTCCGCAATTTGTTAAGAAAACACATGAACACTCTGGATCAGTCGGTTCTCCCAAGAGATCAATGAGGCTATCTGTCGCGAGGACGATCGGGAGAAAGTGCAATACGCAACCGCAGCAGTCTTCGGTAATTTCCGCAAGGCTCGCGATTTGATCTTCACCAACGCTGGTCATCCCTTTGCTCTGAGACACGACGCGACGGAAAACACGTGGGATTGGCTAGATAGCAAAACGCCGCACCGACAGACGACGGTGGAAGTCATCCCGCTTGAAACCGATCGAGAGTTAATCGTTAAGCGACGGGAGAATATGTCACTTTTAAGGCCGAGTAGCATCCCACGGACATGGGCTGCGGAGCATGTCTGCAGGGTTTCGGGACGGTTGAGGCAGCAAGAGGGAGTGAGATGATGTCTGCCGTAGCCGTGCGAAGAGGCCTTCCCGGGACCAGTCTTCGAGTCGACGGAGAAACATTGGCTGGCACCAAATCTCACGTTGAGCCGCTTGAATTGGAACTGATCCAACGCGTGCTCGGGGGGCAGCACGAAGCCTTTCGCGAACTCGTGCGTCCTTGCGAACGTGCGGTATTCATGGCTACTCAAGCCATTCTGAAGAATGAGGCCGATGCAGAGGACGCGGCCCAAGAGGCAATTCTCAAGGCATTTATCAATCTTCCCAAGTTTCGTGGCGACTCGAAGTTTAGTACCTGGTTGGTGCGTATCGCCACTAACGAAGCCCTGATGAAGTTGAGGAAGGAGCGGCGCCAGAAACTGCACGATTCATTGGACGACGGGAGCAAGAATGTAAAAGGAGATTACGTTCCTCGAGACTTCGCCGACTGGCGCGAGATACCCTCTGAGGCGTTGCAAACAAAAGAGCTGCGGCAAGCGCTATCGAGGGCACTAGCCTCCCTGACGGCCAAGCACAGAGAGGTGTTCGTGATGAGAGATGTGCAACACTTCACAATAGAAGAGACCGCCAAGCTGCTCGGCATCCGGAAAAGCGCGGTGAAAACACGCCTCCTGCGTGCCCGCCTCCAGATGCGCGACGCCCTTGCACCGGGTATGGACGGGAGTTGGAGCACCGGCCGGAGGGAATACAAACAGGTGAGACCATGGTGATAGAAATCAGTTGCGAAGAAGTCTGGCGAGAAGTTTCAAACTACATGGACGGCGAGATCACTCCGCAATTACGCGCCAGGATGCAGGAACATTTCAAAGGCTGCAAGCATTGTACGGCAGTACTGGATGGGACTCGTAATGTAGTGCAGTTAGTTGGCGACGCTAAGGCGTTTGTGTTGCCTGCACGGTTCAGCGATCGCTTATATCAGAAACTTGACCGCAAACTATCCAAAGATGGCCAGTTATGAAGGGGCGAGATTCGTAACCCTATGAACGACGTCTACGAGATAAATGTCGTTAAGGCGAGGCTTAGGGAGGCCTACACGCCGGGAACGTCGATCTCCTGTTGACGGCATTCGCGGACAAGTTTACGGACATGAGTTTCGGAAAACCAAGCTTCTTTGGCGCCGATGCGAAGTCTGTATTTCGAATGCGCATGACGAACCTTTTTGAGCAACATCAAGCCACTCTTATCGTCACCATCATCGCTATTCGCGTATTTGCCACTGCGGCTTTTGATTACGGCTGGCATAGCCTCACTTTGACTCCGAGGGAAGGTGGCGCGTCGACAACCACCCGAAAGAGATATTTCGAGACTTGGCAGAAAACCTCCAGCGGGGAGTGGAAGATCAATCTCTACATTGACAATGTGGACGTGGTCCCCATGATGCCGGACGCAGACATCCTTATCCAATGATCTTTTGGACAGTAACGCACCGATAAGAGGTCAGAAAACAGTCAAATGCGCTGTAACTTTTTGCCCCAGGTAGTTATCACATGCAGGTCTCGTTGCTCCCAGGTTGCAAGCCTCGTTTTGACTGTGGCGCTGAACTCAGGTGGAGAATCCTTGAAATCATGTTGACTAACGCGATCGTGAGTTTCATCCTGCTCGATCCATGCTGCGTTTCTGCCGTGAAGCGTGACCACCACACCATTGTCGATCCCAGCCAGCACTTTGTGACAAAAGACGAATGAACCAGTTCATCCGGCGAAGCTTTCTGGGAATGCTGGCTGGAGCCGTGGCTAGCCTGCCACTAGTGGCCACCCTTGGCCATCCTCGGTGGAGCGTCATCTTGGGCATCGCCGTGGGTGCAGCCTATGCCGCCATTTCGCGTCCCACCCGCGGCGCCTATGTGGACAACCTAATGGCCGCGGGTGCACTGGGTGTGCCACTGTGGGGCTTGATCAGCGTGATCGCGTTCCCATTGGTTTCCGGGCGGATGCCGCAGTGGAGTGCGGAACAGACGCGAGCACATTTTCCAGCTCTGGTCGGCTGGGTGCTGTACAGCGCCTCGCTCGGCCTCATCATCCAAGGCTTCGGTGATATCGCAGAGCATGTGCTCGGCCCGGAGCCAGAATCCCGGTTGCAGGTGCCGCCTGTAACAAAACGGATCGTGATTCTGGGCGGCGGATTCGGCGGCATGCGGACGGCGGAGTGTTTGGAACAACGACTCCGTGCGGACCGCTCGGTCTTCATCACCCTGGTGAGCGACACAAACGCTCTTCTTTTTACTCCTATGCTCGCGGAAGTGGCGGGGAGCAGCCTCGAACCCAGCCATATAAGCGCACCATTGCGCAGCAGCCTGCATCGGACGGAATTCATTCGCGGATCCGCCGAGGCGATTGACATCGAACAGCGCCGGGTGATTCTGCGCGCTGATCACGGCACAGATCCGCCACGGGAAATCCAGTTCGACCATCTGGTCCTGGCACTCGGCTCGGTTTCAAATTACTTTGGAATGGCGAACGTTCAGAGGTGCGCCTTCGGCTTCAAGACGTTGCTTGACGCCATCCGCATTCGCAACCATGTAATTGAGATGTTCGAACTGGCCGACCGCGAGTCGGATCCCTCACATCGCCAGGAGCTTCTCACGTTTGTAATCGCGGGAGGAGGCTTCGCCGGCGTAGAACTCGCAGGGGCCCTCAACGACTTCGCCCACGGCATTCTTGCCGATTATCCGAACCTGCATTCCGACGAGTTGAGCATCGTGCTGGTGCATGCGGGCGACCGTATCCTGCCTGAATTGAGCGAATCCCTGGCCCGGTATGCTCAGCAAAAGATGGAAGCCCGTGGCGTCCGCTTTCGCTTGGATACTCGTCTCACAGATGCGCAACGTGGCGTAGTTATTCTTAGCGACAGCGAGATTCGCGCAATGACTCTCGTATGGACCGCCGGCACGACGCCGAATCCGTTGCTGAAGTTATTACCCGTGGACAGAGACAAGCGCGGCGCCGTTATCGTGGATGGCACCCTTGCCGTGAAGAATCACAAAGGTCTCTGGGCGCTCGGCGACTGTGCATCGGCGAGCAATGGGAAGACCGGTAAAATGTGCCCACCCACGGCCCAATTTGCAATTCGCCAGGCGGAAATGTTGGCTAAGAATATCCACGCCCAATTGGAAGGGCGCCAACCCCGGACTTTCCACTTCAATTCTCTGGGAGCGCTGTGCGTTGTCGGCCACCAGACAGCTTGTGCTGAGTTGACCATACCTTTTGTCCGCACCAAATCCCTGCGTTTTTCAGGATTGCTCGCCTGGCTTATGTGGCGCGGCATCTACTTATCGAAGCTTCCGGGTATCGAGAGGAAAATTCGTGTTCTGATGGATTGGGCCGTGGAGCTTTTCTTCCCCCGAGATATTGTCCAGACCATTGATCTGCGATAGACGTCCTCCGGTAGGAGATCTTAATCATGGCAACCTTAGAGTCTTCGATTAGAGTGGAAGTCACAAGCGGAGGGGTTGCCGGTCAGGTCTGGATTGAGACTCTGATAGGACTGGGAGTGGGTGCCGCGGGCGGAGCTCTGCGGAGCGCAATCCTGACAACCCCGTTTACGCATGGTGTGTTGCTTGGCGGTCTTTTTGGGTTTGCTTTTGGCCTGTTCTTCGCCAAGCGCGTAACCAGCGCCGGTGCTGGATTGATCTGGGGTGTGGCCTCCGCGCTGCTTCTGTGGATGCTGGTCCCCGCCGGGATTTTGCCTATGTTGAAGGGAAACGAGCGTCCCATGGGCATGTTGAGCGATGCCCGAGCGCAGTTTCCGGAGCTTGCAGCCTATTTGCTCTGCCTGGGGATGCCCGTTGGCGTTGGCCTAGGCATTCGGGGCGGACTTCGCTCAAGAGGGGGGCAGCCACCGTTCCGTATGGGTCGCGCCATCGTTGCCGGTGGGCTTGCTGGCACCTTTGGGGGCTTGATTTTCGGTCGCTGGATGTCCGAGGGCGATTTCTTCCCCCTGCTTGCCGGGGTCGGCGAACTTCACTCCCGTACCGCAAATATAACCCTGCAGTTCGTCGTCG
>JBAUYE010000229.1:0-8263 GCA_049584615.1 Candidatus Sulfotelmatobacter sp. | reverse complement strand
CGAATTACTCAATTTTCATGCTTCGCAAAGACGAATTCGGTGAGATCGTTCAGATGGCGACTGACACCATCCGCGGCAATAAGCTGCGCTCGTCGCTGACCGTGCTTGGGATCGTAATCGGCGTTGCGATGGTAATCGGCGTTTCTTCCATAGGCCGCGGCCTCGACGACAATGTCCGCGACCTTGTTTCAAGCGTCGGGTCGAACCTTATATTCGTGTTTCACATGGAGCCGTTTACTTTCGGGCGCATCCCGGAAGAAGTGCGGACTCGGAAAGAACTGACGTTTGCGGACGCTGAGGCGATTAAAGATTTGCCCCATGTTAAAGCGGTATCGGCAGGGATTCGTCTATTCCGCCCCGAACTGGGCGTGGGCAGTTACGCAGTCAAATACCAGGACCGCAAGGCCAAGAACACCATTCTTGAAGGAGACACAGCGTCGGTGAAGGATGTGTTTGACCTGCCCATGGCCAGCGGCAGATGGTTTACTGACGTGGACGATCAACATCGCTCCCCAGTCGTGGTTCTCTGTCACGACACTACCGAGGAATTGTTTGGAACCCAGGACCCACTGGGCCGCGAGGTCAACATCGAAGGACGGTTGTTTGAAGTGGTGGGCACGGTGCAGAAGGTCAAGTCGGTGTTTGGCGGGGGCAAGGATCCGAACGACAACCGTGTCTTTTTTCCGCTGCAGACCTTCAAGACGTTGCACCCCGAGTTGAAACAGCACTGGATCAGCGTTAAGGCCACCTCTCACGATGACATGCCGAAGGCCATCGACGAAATCCGGGAACTGCTGCGGCGTCGGCGAAAAGTTCCTCCCAACAAGCCAGACAATTTTGCCGTCTTTACCTCGGATTCAATCTCGGATGTGTGGAATCAGCTCACGGGCATGCTGTTCATAGGCATGTTCGCGATTTCGAGCGTCGGGCTGATTGTCGGGGGCGTGGGTGTGATGAACATTATGCTGGTGAGCGTGACTGAAAGGACGCGCGAGATCGGAGTCCGCAAGGCGATTGGCGCACGCAAGCGCGACATTCTTTTGCAATTCACTTTAGAGGCGATCATTCTTACGGCAGTTGGCGGCGTGATTGGGATTCTGCTCGGCGCAATCATCGTGGGCGTGATTCCTGCGTTCTGGCCCGCGCTACCTGCCCACATGTCGATGTTCTGGACGATCTTCGGCTTTTCTTCTGCCGCGGGAACCGGCCTGGTGTTTGGCATCTATCCCGCATGGAAGGCCGCGAACCTGGATCCGATTGAGGCGTTGCGTTACGAATAGTCTGTCCCGCGTTTACGCATGATGGATTCCATCATCAGAGTAGTTCAGATCGTCGCGGTCATCGGCACGTTCTCTAGTTGCATCTACTACCTTCTATGTCTTTGGAGTGCCGCAAGATTCTTGCGCGAAGGGAAAGTCGACCAAGGCATCCAGGAGGAACAATTTTCGCCACCCATCTCGATTCTTAAACCGCTCAAAGGCACCGACCCCGAAATCTATGAGAGCTTTCGCAGCCACTGCCTGCAGGACTATCCGGAATACGAAATCATTTTTGGGGTGAGCGATCCCAACGATCCTGCGATCGAGAGCGTGAAGAAATTGCAGCGAGAATTCCCCGATCGCAGAATTCAGTTGCTGGTCTGCCCGAAGATCCTGGGCGCGAACGTGAAGGTCAGCAACCTGGCGCAGATGCTGGCGGAAGCTCGCCATGACTACCTGATCGTCAACGACAGCGACATTCGCGTGGAGCCCGACTACCTGCGACGGGTGACCGCGCCGTTGGCCGATCCGCACGTCGGAATGGTCACTTGTCTCTACCACGGAGTGGCCGGTGCGACGCTGGGCTCGCGTCTGGAACAGTTGGGCATCAGCACAGACTTTTGCCCGAGCGTGCTCGCCGCGTGGCGGCTTGAAGGCGGCATTCGCTTTGGACTGGGCTCCACGCTGGCCTTCCGCCGGGCAGAGTTGGAGAAGATCGGCGGGTTTGCGTCATTCGTAGACTATCTTGCCGACGATTACGAACTGGGGAAGCGCATCGCCAGCCTGGGGCTAAACGTGAAACTGTCGGATGTCGTGGTTGAAACCTATCTCCCGTCTTATCGACTGCCGGAATTCTTCGCGCATCAACTTCGCTGGGCTCGTGGAGTCCGAGACGCGCGCGCGGGAGGGTATTTGGGTCTGATTTTTACGTTTGGGATCATGTGGTCGCTGCTCGCTTTGGCCGCGAGTCGAGCAGCGCTCTGGGCTTGGTGCGCGCTGGCGATCACGCTATTTCTTCGTCTCGTGGTCGCGTTGTTTGTGGGCCGCGGCGTTCTACGGGACCAGCAGATTCGCAAATACGCCTGGTTGATTCCTCTTCGGGATTTAATTGCAGCCGGAATCTGGGTCGTGAGCCTTCATGGCCACACAGTCACTTGGCGAGGGCAACGTTTCTGGCTGAAGGCCGGCAAGCTCACTCGGGTCGTGCCGTAGCGACGAACGGCTGCGCAATCATTTCGGCGGCAATCGGAATCGTCTGGTGATGATCGAGAACCGTCCGGACCTTGCTGGCCAGTTGTTTCAAGGTGAACGGCTTCTGCAGGAAATTGTTTTCGACGTCGACCACTTTATGGTCCAACACCATTTGCCCGGCGTAGCCGGAGACGAACAACATCCTGGTCTGCGGACGCAGTGTTTCCAGTTCCCTCGCCAGTTCGCCCCCGCTCATGTGAGGCATTACGACGTCGGTAACTGTCAAGTGGATCGTCGAGCCATGATTCCTGCTAACCGATAAGGCTTCGACTCCGTCTCGCGCTTCCAGAACGGTGTAGCCGCGAAGCCTGAGGAATTCCACCGTTGCCCGGCGCAGGGGCTCCTCATCCTCGACCAGTAGGACGGTCTCTGTGCCGCGCTGTGCGGGCCCTGCGATCTTGTCTTGGCTTTCAACGGCGACCGGCTGATCCAGCACGCAGGGCAAATAAATCTTGATCGTCGTCCCCATCCCGGGTTCACTGTAGGCCCAGACAAATCCATGATTCTGTTTGACGATCCCATACACCGTCGCCAGACCAAGCCCTGTACCCTTGCCGGAAGGTTTCGTGGTGTAGAAAGGTTCAAAGACGTGGGACAAGTGATCGGCAGGAATACCCGATCCTGTGTCGGTGATGCTTAGCACGGCATAGCGCCCGGGAGGAATCACCGCCCGCTTGCGGTCGGCATATTGTTCGTCAAGTTGGACGTTGCGGGTTTCGATCGTGCATTGTCCTCCCTGGGGCATGGCATCGCGGGCATTGGCCGCGAGGTTCATAAGAATCTGTTCGATCTGCACTGGATCCAGACGGATCCTGCCCAGTTCCTCGCCGGCGACGAAGACAAGCTCTATATCTTCTCCAATAAGGCGCCCCAGGTTCTTGGTGATTCCATTGACCACGGGGTTTAGTTCTGCGACGCGCAGGGCCTGGGGTTGTTTGCGGCTGAAAGCGAGCAACTGACGCGTCAGATCCGCGGCGCGGCGCGCGGCGGAAAGGATCTCCTGAATTCGCCCATGAGCAGGGCTTTCGGGGACCACCGAGTCAAGCGCCAATTCGGAGTAGCTGGTGATAATTGTGAGCAGGTTATTGAAGTCGTGGGCAATACCCCCGGCCAGGCGGCCGACAGCATCCATTTTTTGTGACTGGAGCAACTGTGCTTCCAGGCGCAGGCGTTCGGTGTAATCCCGCCCGTTCGATACAAAGTTCGTGATGTTGCCTTCAGCGTCCCGTATAGCGCTGATGCTCTCATCGACGTAGTACACTCCGCCATTTTTCTTTCGGTTTACGACGATGCTGCGGCAGACGCTGCCCGGATGAATGCTTTCCCATACCTCCCGGTAAAGTACGGGCGCTTGCTCCCCGGATTTCAGAATGGACGAAGTCCTCCCTGTAACTTCTTCGGAAGAATATCCAGTCAGCAGTTCGAAGGCCGGATTTACGTATTCAATGATGCCTTCACTATTCGTGATAAAGATGGCATCCGCCGATTGCTCGACCGCGCAGGAAAGCTTGCGCAAGGATTGTTCCGCCATTTGCCGCCGACGCTGGGTCGAGTGCAAACTGAGCGCGCACCGGATCGTGCGCACCAGGTTGGCGCCGGTGAGTTGCGATCTTTCCATGCAGTCATAAGCGCCTGCCTGAATGATTTCGGCAACGGCTTTCTCGTCGGCGTGCTCAGTCAGCAGGATGAAGGGCATCGCGCCCCGGGTGTGCAAGAATTCCGAGAGAAGCTTGGTGGCCGCCGCATCTCCGGTCTCATGTTCAAACAGCACCAGCCCATAGTCGGCGCGCTGCAAGATCGCCTTGGCTTCTTCCAGTGAGCCCGCGTGGTCGAGTTCCGCCGGCATCGCTTCCCGGTTCCGGTCAAGAATTTCCCGGATGAGAAAAAAATCCTCCTCCTGGCTTCCCACCAGCAGTACACGCAAAACAGACGGCCCGGGTTGTGTGACGGTTGACAGAGGATTCCTTGGTTCTACTCCTTTCACATCGGAATCTTTTGGTCGCGGCGTCGTCTTGGGAGTAACCGCGCGCCTATTGAGAACAAGAAGAAGTCCCAGATTGGGGATGGGCCCAGTTCGGGATTGACGACATATTTTTTCGCGCGGAATAGTCGGTCGCCCTTTTCTACGGTGGCTCATGTCCACCGGTTTCTGGCTTTTCCTGAATGTAGGATAATGATCGAGATAGCTCTCTGTTCTCGCGGTGAGTATGCTCGCATTCCTGCAGCGAACTGTCGTCTGTTCCTTCAGCATTTTCTGGCTTCTGCCTTGTTGGGCCCAGACCGCCCCTGCAGGAGAAGGCGTCAGCGGCGCAATATCCGCTTCGATGCCGCGGAACGATGCGGGTCTGCACTTGCCGAGCGGTTCAGACGAGGATGGCTCAAGCGAGATCACAGCGCCTGCGCCCGCACTCAAACTCTCTACCAGCGCACTCGACTCCGGGCTCCAAAAACAAATCGACAGATTGCCGCGCCGGGTCAACGACCAGTTCCAGAATCCGGGCGACATGGTGAACTTTGTAATCGTGGGATCACAGAAAAACTTGCGGGCCGCTCTCGACGCCGCCGACTGGCACGTCGCAGATACCACCAAAAAGAGAGCCGTCCTCGATGCGGTGCTGGAAACCTACGAGGACAAAGATTATCTGCAGTTGCCGATGAGCACTCTCTACCTGTTCGGCCGGCCGCAGGATTTCGGATACGAAATGGCCGAACCCATCGCGATGGTCGCGGACCGTCACCATTTTCGCATCTGGAAAGCACCATTCGCCTGGAAAGGCCTGGACGTCTGGGCGGGTGCCGGCACGCACGATATCGGTTTTGCCAAAGATAAGCGCAATGGCAAGATTACTCACAAGATCGATCCGCTGGTCGACGGCGAGCGCGATAACATTGGCAGGAGTTTGCAAAAAGCTGACAAAGTGAAAAGTCTCACCTACTATCTTCCATCGAACCCGGTGCAAGCGGCGAAGAATGCCACCGGCGCCGAGTATGAATCCGACGGCCGCTTGCTGGTCATCATTCTGCAGTGATGCCTGCTGCAGCGATGCCTGGGTGGCTGGCGAAGTTGTAGACTGGTGCCGGAAAATATCCTGTCTGTCCCTTTCCTCTGTGAACTGTCACTAATCGTTTTTCCACGGTTAACCAACTCGCAGTTCAATCGTCTAATACGGAAAGTCTGGATGTGAGGGATGCGCCTCCTCCTGGCGGGAATCTGGGAACCACTGCCCAGTTTCCTTCGTATCGGTAAAGAGGCAGAGTGTGCCGGAACAGCGGAGCGGAATTGGAGGATTTATGCACTTCCAGGGTGGCGCAAGCGCGATGAGAACCATCACCGATACCGGGAATGGCCACGTGCAAGAGGTAGTGCGGCAGGCGCACGACGAACTGCGCCAACTCCTGCAACAACGCGCCGAGGTGATGCGCCGTATCGGCACCATCAAACAGACAATCGCCGGCCTGGCCAACCTTTTCGGAGATAGCGTATTGAGCGATGAGCTGCTGGAACTGCTCGATCGCAAGAGCAGCGGACGCCAGCCTGGTTTCACTAAGGCCTGTCGCATGATCCTGATGGACTCAAAGCGAGCCCTGAGCGCTCGTGATGTTTGTGATCGGATTCAGGAAAAAGCCCCGCCCATGCTGGCGCGTCATAAAGATCCGATGGCCTCGGTCACCACGGTGCTCAATCGTCTAGTGGCGTACGGAGAGGCGCAGGCTGTGTCGCTCGACAACGGCCGCCGCGCCTGGCAGTGGGTGGCTGACTCTGAGCCTGAGTCGGATCGGTTGCCTGCGGCAGCCTTGTCGTAGACGCAGTTACCCTGGCGGCAGCAACATCCCCTTCTCGAGATGCCGTGTCACATGCGCATACGATGCCGCGTGCGGATCGTGGGTCACCATCACGATCGTTTTGTGGAAGTCCTCGTTCAGGCGTTTCAGAATCTCCAAAACTTCAGTTGCCGAGTGACTGTCAAGATCGCCCGTGGGTTCGTCCGCCAGCAGCAGCGTAGGATCGCTCACAATCGCCCGGGCAATCGCAACTCTTTGCTCCTGTCCGCCAGAGAGCTGCTTGGGAAGATGGTTCACTCGTTCTTCCAGTCCGACCAGTTTAAGCGCGGTCATGACATGGTCGCGCCTTTGCTGCGGGTTGAGGTGGGTCAGCAGCAGCGGCAACTCCACGTTCTCAAATGCGGTCAAAACTGGGATCAGATTGAATGTCTGGAAGACGTACCCGA
This sequence comes from Candidatus Sulfotelmatobacter sp., assembly GCA_049584615.1. Lineage (GTDB taxonomy): Bacteria > Acidobacteriota > Terriglobia > Terriglobales > Acidobacteriaceae > Sulfotelmatobacter. Next base: position 1,524 of record JBAUYE010000229.1, on the reverse strand, counting down.
TGTGCTCATTGCGCCAATGCGCCGCCTGCGAGTCGTTAAAGCGAAAAACATTCTGATTCTGCACCAGCAACTCGCCTGAAGTGGGCCGGTCGATGGCCGCAATCATGTTCAGCAGCGTAGTCTTGCCAGAGCCCGACGGTCCCATCAGCGCCAGAAATTCGCCGGCCGCGATGTCAATCGAGACATCGTCCAGAGCCTTCACTTCAAAGGCCTCGCGCTTGAAAATCTTGCTGACGTTGCGGGCCTGAACTACTTTGGTTCCGGTAGCGACTTGATTTTCAGCAACTGTGCTCATGATTATGACTGCCCCTTGATTTTAATTGTGTCCCCGTCCTTCAGGTCCGGTGGGCCTTTGCTTATCACGCTTTCGCCCCCCACCAGCCCGTCCACCAGAAAGCCGTCGCTGCGCTGGCTTAGCACCCGAACCTCGCGCATGCGCGCCTTGCCATCGAAAGCCAGGAACACGATTTTCTTGCCGTCATGATCCCGCAACGCGGTGGTTGGAACAAAGGCTCCGGCCGGCTGGGTGCCTGCGGATTTCGGTTCATCTGCCAGAAATTTAACGGTAGCGTTCATTTCCGGCCGCAAATACGAATCAGGATTCAGCACCTGCACTTTCACTTGCACCGTGGCTTTCTGTCGATTCGCTTCAGGAGAAATCTGTGCGATCTCGCCTTTATATTTCCTGTCGGGATAGGCGTCGGTGGTGATGATGCCTTTCTGCTTGGGCCCCAGCCGGGCAAAATCGGCCTGTGCGATGTCGAGCTCGACTTGAAGATCATTCAAGTCAGCCAGCGACACGACTGATCCTTGCGGACCACCCGCCGCTGCGCTGGCAAACTGAGCCGTAATCAGTTCCCCTTTTTCAGCGGTGCGGTCGAGAATTGTGCCGGTAACCGGCGCACGAATCACCGTGGCATCAAGCTGCGACTTGGCGTAGTCCAGCTGGCCTTGCGCCTGCGCGAGCGCTCCGCGGGCGCGGGCAATCTCTTCCGCGCGCGGCCCAATCTTCATCAGTTGAAACGCTTTTTCGAGCGAGTTGACTCGTTGCTGGTCCGACTCGAACTTGGCGGTGGCATCGTCCATCACCTGGCGTGAAACCACACCGGCGCTTGAGAGCTCTTTGGTGCGGTCCAGAGTCAGTTTGTCGTCGACCAGCGTGGCGCGAGCTTCATCAAGATTGTGCTGCGCTTCCTGAATCTCTTCCGGCCGCGACCCGTGTTGAAGCTCATCAAAATAAGCGCGTGCGTTGTCTAGCGCGCCCTGAGCCTGTTCGTAGGAAGCGTGGAACTCCTGATCCTCCAGACGCACCAGAACCTGACCTTCTTTAACCTTGTCGCCCTTTTCCACGCCAATCCAGGCCAGGCGCCCGGTGACTTTGGAATTCACATTGATGGTGTGATGAGCCACGATGTAGCCGGTAGCCGAAAGCACGGTGCCGCCCACGTCGCTGTTCTCCGCGGAAGCGCGCGTTACCTCGACCTCCGGGACGTCGCGGGAAAGCAGCCGGTACCCCAGCGCGGA
>JBAUYE010000228.1:0-2741 GCA_049584615.1 Candidatus Sulfotelmatobacter sp. | reverse complement strand
GGGTCGGTGAAGATTTCCTGGTAGCCGGTGATGGAAGTATTAAAAACGACTTCGCCGTAGCATTCGCCTTTGGCGCCGTAGCCTTTGCCTCGGAAGACTCGCCCGTCTTCCAGCGCAAGGATAGCTTGCATTCTCGCTCCGGTGATTGGATTTTAGAGATTTTATCAGGGAAATGCTTCAAGGCCAAGCTGCTACTCAATAAAGAAGCGTATTCGGACCTGACTGCGCTAGAGTTCATTATGTCAAGCTCTTCTACGATGCTCGGTTTGCGGCGCTTTGTGATCTTCGAGGTTACCAAAGTCAGTCTTGCATCATCTTAATCTGCAGGCGACAATGGGAGTGGTAGAATCACGCCAGACAAAGGAATCCGATGGCCGTAGCAAAACTGAAGCGTCAGAAGGAAGATCGGCTGGAGGAGCTGGCCGAACGCTTTGCGACCGAGATTAACGAGCGTGCCGCGAAAATGACTCCCGAAAAGCGGGCGCGGGCCGATTCTGAAACTAAGAAAATTGCTGCTCGCGTGCAGCGTCGAACTCCTTGAGCGCAGCTTCGATTTCCTCCTTGGAATAGCCCCAGGTTTTCAGAAGTGCGTGCAGATCCTCCCGCGTACCTCTCCGAAATATGCGGACCACTGCGTCTCTTCTTTCGGCTTTCTCGTTGATCGCGGCAGTGTTTATCGGCCGCTTTCTGCCTCGGCTGCTCTCTTCGCGGATTAAATCGTTCAGATCGTCGCGTTTTTTCACACAGCTCACGCCTTCTGATTCCAGATAAGGCCGCGTTCGATTGGACCGGCCCAACGGCCAGCTTTCACCTGTATCTCTCTATAATCTCTGGCTTCAGACCCTGAATTCCCGCGCCGGCGTACAGCCGTTGAATCTGGCCTTCCTTCAAGCCATACCGTTCATCGTATGGCCCTTTGAAAAGCTCGCTGGGCAGGCCCAGCCCCTGACGCGCGTGCGGGTTTTCATGCACGACTCCCCTGATCTGAATAAGGGTCGTATCCCGATCTGTTCCCCGCAAATTCTCGATTAGCCGTGTGTATTCTTCAACTCCGACCTCCGCCTTGCGCTCGTGCTCAAGCTGCTCGATGTAGGCGTCGAATCTGATACGGCCCACCGGTAAGAGATCTAGGGCTAGAATTGCGCTGATGGTTTGGTTTTGAGGACGCACAGGCTGCAGCCCTCTATACTGGAGCATTTTGCCGCCACCCATGAAAATGTTCTCCGTGGCGGTTTCGTCGGCGATGCCTGTCTCGAAGTTCATGGGTATCCGGAAGCCTATGTTTCCCAACATTGCCCCATAGATCATTTGCCAAGAGAGGTCCACAAGGGGCTTATCTCGGTTAAACAAAACGAGGCAGCAGCAGTGGTCTTTAAACGTTTTGAATTTCTCCCTGCCTTGATCGATTTTTTCCCGGATGAACGCATAGGGGTCGTATGCTCCTCCCCCTCCGGGAAGAAAATCGTCCATCGTTGTCCTAAATTCCTTCACTTCGAACAGGATCTCGGTCTCGTTAGCTAGCTTGGCCGCGTGGTCTGGGCGCTGCGACCGGCCGGGGAACTCCTTTTCGAACTCGTAGTCCGACAACCCGCTCATCCCGAGGTACTGCTCGAAGAGCAGCTCGGACTTGTTCTTGCTTGGCGGTCTCCTCTCAGCCACCCGCTGGACCTCCAAGCCCAACGCAGTCAGGATTCTAGCGGCGTCCATCGTGGTGAACTTAACGAGATCCTTGCCTAGGCTCTGATCAATTACCTGCTTCGGTGGGAACGCCGCCCCGTTGATTAGGACAAAATACTTCCCAAGGGGCTTCGGCTGGACGTCACGCATGGCTTGGGCAACCGCATCCGCGGAAAGATGGTATTCGGTCCCGCCGAGTTGAAACCTCTTCTCCTCTTCACATTGATATACCATCAAGATATACAGTAGGTTGTGAAGTGTATCCAATCAGAACGCGTCAATCCCGGTAACACTCTGCCCAATGATCAGCGAGTGCACGTCGTGTGTGCCTTCGTAGGTCTTCACGGATTCTAGGTTCATCATGTGGCGCATGATGGGATAGTCATCAGCAACGCCGTTGGCGCCGAGGATGTCGCGGGAGAGGCGGGCGCACTCGAGCGCCATCCAGACGTTGTTGCGCTTGGCCATGGAGATGTGCTGATGCTCGACCTTGCCTCCATCTTTCAGGCGGCCGACCTGCAGCACGAGCAGTTGCGCTTTCGTGATCTCGCTGATCATCCACGTAAGCTTGTCCTGCACGAGCTGGTGCGAGGCGATGGGCTGGTCGCGCCACTGTTTTCGCAAGATGGCATACTGCAAAGCGCAGTCGTAACAGGACATGGCCGCGCCGATCGCGCCCCAGGCGATGCCGTAACGCGCTTGATTCAGGCACATCAGCGGAGATTTCAGGCCGTCGCTTTTTGGCAGCAAGTTCGACTCGGGGATGTGAACGTCCTGCAACGATAGTCCTGATGTGACTGAGGCGCGCAGGGACCATTTCCCGTGAATGTCGTCGGCCTTGAAGCCGGGGCGGTCTTTTTCGACGAGGAAGCCGCGAATCTTATCGTTCTCGTTTTCCACCTTGGCCCAGATGATGGCGACGTCGGCGATGCTGCCCGAGGTGATCCACATCTTCTCGCCGTTGAGCACGTACTCACTGCCGACTTTGCGGGCGCGGGTGCGCATGCCACCGGGGTTGGAGCCGAAACCGGGCTCGGTGAGTCCGAAACAGCCGAGCTTTTCGC
>JBAUYE010000227.1:0-15651 GCA_049584615.1 Candidatus Sulfotelmatobacter sp. | reverse complement strand
CCCCTGTGACGTGCGGCAAGAGAGCGCTCAATTGCTCCCAGCGCTGTCCCCGGGCTGAGCGAACGTCCGCGTGCGAAAGAAGCAATCCGAGATTCTGTTTCAATCCGCGGTCGATGGCATCCTGAAACGAAAGCGACAGAACTCCTGGAACCAGCTTTGCCGGGACGCTGGCCGCGAACGGGCTCACGCCGGTTGTTCCCGGAATCTGTTGGCCAGGAGTGCTCGGCCCGGGTGGTGTTTCGGTTTGCGCCAGGCATGTTGCCGCCCCACAAACCAAGACTCCGGCCAACAGGAAAACGCAGCGGCGTTCGTAACTGAGTCTCAAGGGAGTTTCCTCCTTTTCGTGACGCTAAGACTTACGCGCTCCCGCAAGCGGGAGGAAGACATAATATGCCCGGTAGCTCAGTACAAGCATCAGCGAGCGCGCGCCAAGGCATCAGTCTTGCGCGGCGCCAGTTCCTGGGAGAGTTAGCTTACGCTCGGGCCTTGTCGATCATCGCTTTCCAGATACCTTTGGATTTCAGAACCAACTCAACAGCTTCACGAATCGCGCCGCGGCCTGCAAGAGCTTTCGTGGTGTAGTGGGCCGCGTCTTTTGCCTCGGGAACTGCATCGCCGACCGCAATGGCCAGGCCAGCGCGGCGCATCAGTGGGATATCAGGGAGATCGTCGCCGATATATGCGACAGCGGAATCGGAGACGCCCGCTCTTCGAAGAATGTCTTCATAGGCCGGCATCTTCAGCGGCTGTTTCATGTAAATAAACTCCATCCTCATTTCCTGGGCGCGGCGAAGCAGTGCAGCGCTCTCGCGGCCCGTGATGCAGCCCGTGCGCAGGCCGGCTGTCTGGGCGAGGGTTAATCCCTGGCCGTCGTGGGCGTCAAAGGTCTTGATTTCGAGGGCGATGCCGTCGGTCTGCGAGAGGAGAGTGACGCCGCCGTCGGTCATTGTGCCGTCCACGTCCATAAGGAGCAGTTCGATCCGCGCGGCGCGCTTCTTGAGCGCCGGGGAGATTTTGATAGAACGAGCCAAACAACCCTCCAGAACAAACCTAGATGAGACTCTAACTTAAAAGATTCACGGGGCGCCTGCCAAATGCGCCCCCTGCCCCGATGGCTCGACTGCGATTGAGGACGAGAATAATTTTTTGCATACTTAGTTGCTACCCCGTGCATCTGTCACAAAAGAGGAGATAACCATGAGCGCAGTCGCCGCACCGGAAGTAACCGCTGTCACAACCTGGAACATTGACCCCGTTCACTCCACCGCCCAGTTCAAGGTCAGGCACATGATGGTCTCGAACGTGAAGGGCGAGTTTACTGCCGTTACCGGAAAATTGGAATTAAACAGCGCAGACATCACCAAATCAAGAATCGAAGCCTCGATCGATGCTGCGACGATTAACACCCGGGAGCCGCAGCGTGATGCGCACCTCAAGAGCGCGGATTTCCTCGACGTTGAGAAGTTCCCCGTTTTGACATTCAAGTCGACGCGCGTCTCGAAGGTAGAAGTCGACGAACTTTCAGTGGAAGGCGACCTTACGATCCATGGTGTTACTCGCAACGTCATATTCGAGGTCGAGGGACCCAGCGCCCCGATCAAAGATCCGTGGGGCAGCACTCGAATCGGGATTTCGGCCACAACGCGCATCGACCGGAGGGATTTTGGCTTAACCTGGAACGCAACACTCGAGGCCGGCGGCATCATGGTGGGGCACGACGTGACGATCACGCTCGATGTCGAGTTCGTAAAGGCGTAACCCTGGTGCGTGTTTATTCCACGGAGACGGCATCTAACCGGGCCCCGGACCTGGTTTTGCCCCACCGATGCGTCCGGTGCTAGACTCCACAAATGGCTACCAAAAAGAAGGCTAAGAAGAAATCTGCGAAGCCGAAATCCGCGAAAGAGAAGAAGAGTGTGCGCGGGAAGGTCGCGGGCGCGAAGAAGCGAGTGCCGGCCAAGAGAACTCCTAAGAAACTGGCAAAGAAGAGTCCCGTTCGGTCCAAAGCCGCGAGCAAGAAGAAGGGCGTGAAGAGAGCGACCAGCGGGAAGACCGAGAGCGCGCGTAACCCAGAGGTTCCAAAGAAACGCCCAGGGCGGAGTGCATCGGCATTCTCCCATGAGGCGCCAGAACCACTCTCGGGCGAGGAATCGGGAGATCTACAAGGCCTGTCCAACGTCGAAAGCGCCGATTCGGAGAGCGTTGACGAGCTGATCGAGGAGGGAAACGCGTTCGAGGCTGGCGTGGTTTCTGGCGTTGAAGAGGCCGACGGCGAGGACGGAAGGGAAGTTCACACTCGCGAAGTGCCCGAGGACGATGTGCCCGAAGAATACCTCGATAACGACTAGCGAGATTCGCAGTTACGGGCATCAGTGGACCCGGCAGACTCCTGGCGTCAAGACGACGGATCGTTGCCCTTCCAATCGAATTGCGCCCCTCTCACAGAAACTTGATCAAGACATCGGTCGTTTCTTTGGGTTTTTCCTCCATAACCCAGTGACCGCAGTCTTTCAGCACTACCATCGTGGCGCCGGTCGCGACCAGCTTCATCTGCTCACCAAGCAGTTTTCCATTCGCCTTCCCGCCGCCGATTGCCAGTACCGGCATTGTGAGCTTGTTCTGGGAAAGCCGAGCGAAATCCGTGGCTGCCTGTTGGAACGAAACGAAATATGCCCAGCCTGCTCGCATCCGCCTAGGACGCGCATAGGCCGCGGTGTAGGCCGCTCGATCGGCTTCTGGAATCGAGTGCGTCTTATCGGCCGCGAAATCGTTCCAGAAGTAATCGAAGTAGGTTCGCTCGCGACCGCGCACCAGCGCTTCCGGTGTCAGCCCGTTGAAGCGAAAATGCCAAATGCTCGGATTGTTATATACGTCCTCCCATCCCGCTACGCCCGGTAGAAACGCGTCCATCACCACCAGCTTTTCCGTCTCCGCCGGAAACTGCGCAGCGTAAGCATAGGCAACCATCAGCCCGATGTCATGGCCGACCACTCTCGCTTTCTCGACTCCGAGTGACTTGACGAGCCCGTGGATGCGGACGGCAGCAGTCTTCATGTCCAAACCATTCTTCGGGATATCGGAATCGCCTATTCCGGGCAGGTCAGGGGCGATTACCGTAAATTTCTGGGCAAGCAGTGGAATGATCGGCCTCCACATGCGCGATGTCTGCGTATAGCCATGCAGCAGGATCACCGCCGGGCCGTGGCCCGCCGTCAAGTAGTGCAGCCCTAGGCCGTCTACATGAGCCGTGCGCGAGACAATCGGAACAGCCTGCGCGGATGCCCCCGGCGATGTCGAAGCGGCCAAGAGAAGCAATATCGCGAAACCACTTAAGAGTTTGAACGTGAGTTTCATAAACCTCCTGATTAGTGCACCCCGCCGTTGTTTAGCTCGCACATGGAGAGCCCTCCTGCAAGAAGCCGAATCATACACGCTCTCACTCCTGTTCCGTTGAAGCAATACCGGTTAACGTTCCGCGACACTCTTGCCGATAGACAAAGAGTGATTCCTCGTCCCTCTGCGCTTAGCCCGGGTGAAGGCCAACCGGTGCCCCAAGCCGGAACCCATTTTGTCGCCCGCCAGCCGATTCTCACCGCGGATGAGAAGGTGTTCGGTTACGAGCTCTTATTTCGCGACGGCATCGAAGATTTTTTCCGCTGTCCGGATTCCGACGCGGCCTCGCGCAGCACGTTGAACAGTTCCATGTTGATGGGCCTCGATGTACTTTGCGACGGACGCCGGGCCTTTGTGAACTGCACCCGCGACATCCTGCTCAAGGATTACGTTACTCTGCTGCCGGCGGGCCAGACCGTGGTTGAGGTTCTCGAGACCGTTCCGGCCGATGACCTGGTGGTAGCAGCCTGCCGCCGGCTGAAAGAAGCGGGATACATGATTGCGCTGGACGATTTTGCGATGGGCGATCCGCGGGAAGCGCTGACGGATCTTGCCGACATCATCAAAGTGGACCTCAGGGCTACCGCGTCTGATGACGCGGCCGCAATGGTGCAACGGTACGGTCCCTGGCGCTGCCGGTTGCTGGCAGAAAAAGTGGAAACGCGCGAAGAGTTCATCGCCAGCAAGAAAGCTGGTTTTCTTTACTTCCAGGGATACTTCTTCCGCCGTCCGGAAATACTTACCGCGCGCGAGATTCCCGCCAACCGGCTCAATTATCTGCGCATGCTGACGGCGGTTTCGCAACCCGAGTTAGACGTCCGTCACATTGAGAATCTGGTCAAGGGCGAAGCATCGCTGTGCTACCGTCTGTTGCGTTATCTGAACTCCCCGGCTTTCAGCTTTGCCTCCGAAATTCATTCCGTGCGGCACGCGCTTTCCATCCTGGGAGAGCGCGAAGTTCGCCGCTGGATCCGCTTGGTAGCGAGCCTGGGGGCGGGCCAGGATAAGTCGAGCGACCTGGTGCTCTCCGCCCTGGTGCGCGCCCGTTTTTGTGAGCTGCTCTCGCTCAAAATTCAGCACGGAGATTCTGACTTGTTCCTCTTGGGCATGCTTTCGCTGATGGATACGATTCTTGAGATTCCCATGCGCCAGGTGCTCGATAACGTCCCCATCGACCAGGAATGCAAAGCGGTACTGCTGGGCGCGACCAGCCGTCTGCGGCCCTTCTATCAGCTCATGCTGGCGCAAGAATCCGGGGAGTGGGCAGCGGTCAAGGAACTTACAACCCAGCTTCATCTCAGCGAAGCTGACGTATCGGCGGCTTACTGGCAAGCCATGCAATGGGCGCGCCAAGTAAGCTCGGGGGCTTAATAGGCCGGTCGAATCAAGGGTCTCCGGTGAATGGTGTCCTGTGAATGTAGCTATCGGTTAGCCCGGTAGTATGCGGGGCGAAACCAGTTGGCGTGCCGGTTCACCCGCGTCGAGCATTCGCAACCGCTCGCGTATGTCACTGCGCAGCAAGGCCACGGAAATGCCTCCAAAGAATTCTGGATAGCGGTCGAGTCGCCCCAGCGCAGCTTGCAACAAGAGAGTAGTTCCCAGGCGATTGTCGCACTGCAAGTGGTGAAATGCCGCAGTCACCTGAATTAGTCCCTGCAGAAAGGTTTTCTCCGGCTCTGGCAGCTTTAGCCACACGCTTTCCCAGGCCTCATGCGCGGTGAAAAACTCACCGGCATCGTAGAGACGTAAGCCTTCCGCGAGAGCTCCTTCTGTCCAGTCGAACTTCATCATTTCCGGTTGATGCTAAAACTAGCATGGAAGGAGGGATGGAACGTATCTCATGGACCCGCCGAAAGGGGTGTACACTGTCTGGCAGCATTCGACGAGAACCCCTGCTAGTGGGGCGAGTCGACTAAGGAATGCCCTGCCTTTCCCCGGCGGTTGGAGTTTTCATGCGGAGTTCTCCGGAAGCGAGGCGGATGGTTACGCTCGGCGGTGCGGCCACAGGTTTCTTTGTCGCCCGAAGCCTGCTCCTCTGTTTTTTGCCTTGCGTTATCTGGTTTTCGATTTGCCCAGTTCCTGTATTCGCTCAAGTCGATGGTCAGCAGATCGGTGTCCGGCAGACTCCCGCGACCAACTCCGCTTCTCAGCCCGAGACTAAGCAAAACTCTGCCGAACTCGCTTCTCGCGACGAGCCTGCCACATTCAAAGTGAATGTAAAGCTGGTGGTGGTGCGCGCAGTGGTCCGCGACTCGCAGGGCCACGCCATCGGAAGTCTTCGGCAGGACGATTTTCAGGTCTTCGACAAGGGCAAGCCGCAAGTGATCAGCCAGTTCGAAGTCGAACAGCCGGGAAGCTTGGCGGCAAAGGCACGCCAGGAGTCGATTGAAAACTCCGGCGAGATTCCTTCGGCCGACACTTCTTCGAACGCTGGGAATGTGCCGGCTGTGCCCGAACGTTTTGTAGCTTACCTGTTCGACGACGTGCACCCGGAGTTCGGCGATCTTGCCCGGGTGCGGGAAGCTGCAGAGCGCCACTTCGCGACGCTGCGGCCGACCGACCGCGCCGCCATCTTCAGCACATCAGGCCAAACCACGCTCGACTTTACTGACGATCGCGCTCAGCTTCATGCGACCTTGCTTCGTCTCCAGCCCCGCCCCATTGCCCGCGGTTTTGGGCAAGACTGCCCCGATATTAGCTACTACCAGGCGGATCTGATCATCAACAAGAATGATCCTCAGGCTACGCAAGTGGCCATCCAGGATGCGATTGCATGCAGCCCGCCACCGCCCAACAATGCCGCAGCGGTAGCCCTGCAGATGGCCACAGCGTTGGTCCAAGGTTCCAGCGCAAGTGTATTGAGTGCCGGTGATCACGAAAGCCGGATCTCTCTCGGCTTACTCAGCGATGTCGTCCGCAATGTATCCCGGAAGCCCGGCCAGCGAAGCGTAGTCCTGGTGTCTCCCGGATTCATCACTCCGCAACTGGAGTATGACTATACCCAGATCATCGATCGCGCGGTGCGCGCGCAAGTCGTCATCAACACTCTGGACGCGCGCGGGTTATACGTCCCAAGCTCTTTCGGAGATCCGACTCTAACCCGCCCGCCATCTGGCGGTAAAACTTTGATTGAGACTGCGGCGGCGTCCGCGCAGGACGACCTGCTCGCCGTTTTGGCCGACGGCACGGGCGGTGTTTTCTTCCACAACAATAACGATCTCGACGAAGGTTTCCGGCGCGTCGCCGACACACCGGAGTATTCCTACGTGCTGGCCTTCGTTCCGCAAAACCTCAAGCTCGACGGCAGCTTTCACAGCCTGAAGGTCACGCTAAAGAACCCGCAAAAACTGACGTTGCAAGCCCGCCGCGGCTACTACGCGCCCAAGAACTTCACCAGTCCGGACGAGCAAGCCAAGCAGGAAATTGTTGATGCAATGTATTCCCAGGAGGAGTTGCACAATCTTCCGGTCAACCTGCACACCCAGTTTTTCAAAGCCAGCGATCAGGATGCGACGCTTGTCGTCCTTGCTCATGTGGATGTAAAGCGTCTGCGCTTTCGAAAAGTCGAAGGCCGAAATAACAACGTCTTAACCTGCGTGTCGGCTTTGTTCAATCGCAATGGCAACTTCGTCGAGGGAATAGAGAAGACAGTGACCATGAAATTGAAAGACGAGACTCTGGAACACAAGCTCGGCTCGGGAATTACGCTCAAGACGAGCTTCGACGTAAAGCCGGGGAGCTATTTGGTAAGGCTGGTCGTAAGGGACGCGGAGGGGCAAATGATGTCCGCGGAGAACGGGACGGTTGAGATTCGTTAAACAGGCATTTTGGAGGTGAGTATGCGCGATCGCCGGCTGGTTCTTTTCGTTGGCCTGATTAGTCTGGCCAGCTTCTGGATGCTTCGCGATTCAGGCTCAAGCATCCCCGAGGTGTATGCCCAACAGTCAAGCGCTGCGGCAGCGGACGACGCCGGGGTAATCCGGGCTGAGACCCGTCTGGTACTGGTAGACACCGTCGTCACCGATAAGAAGGGCGAGTACGTTCGCGATCTCGCTCAAAAAGACTTCAAGGTCTGGGAAGATGGCAAAGAGCAAGCTCTCACCAGTTTCTCTTTTGAGGAGAGTGCCGGCTCGACCAACCCACAGCCGCACTACTTGGTCCTATTCTTCGATAACTCCACCATGGACACGGGTGATCAAGCCAGAGCCCGGGACGCAGCCGCAAAGTTTATTGATGCCAACGCGGGCCCCGACCATTTGATAGCCATTGCGGATTTCGGCGGCACGGTGCACATCTCACAAAACTTCACCGCAGACGCCCAGCGCTTGAAGCAAGTAGTGGCGGGATTACAAGGATCATCAGTTTCGCCGAACGCCCAGCCTCCGGTCATGGTGGCTTCGATGGGCACTCCCTCCATAGGGCCGTCTCTGAGTAATGCGGAAGCCGACTTTGGCGTTCAAACCGTGCTGCTTGCTCTGCGGAGCCTCGCCAAGAGCCTTTCCACTGTGCCCGGCAGAAAGTCGCTGGTAATGCTCACCTCCGGCTTCAAAATGAATCCCGAGTATGAGTCGGAACTGACTGCAGTCATCGATACCTGTAATCGATCGAACGTTGCTGTCTATCCCATCGATGTGCGTGGCTTGGTGGCTCCAGACATGACGCCGCCGCACAGCCGCTTGGCGCGGCCATCGACGCATTCGGTGTCAGGATCGTATGTTCTGGCTACATTTCACGATTCGGGAAGAGCCTCTCATCAGCCGATGCTGCGGTTGGCTGCATTTGCCGAACCGGCCGCGCTTCCCGCCCAACATGGCGGAGGAGGTGGCGGCGGCGGAGGTCATGGCGGTGGTGGAACCGGCGGCGGAGGCACTGGCGGCGTAGGCACCGGCGGGGGTGGAACCGGTGGTGGAACCGGCAGTGGCGGCAAAACCGGAGGCGGCGGGACCACCGGCGGCGGGACCACCGGGGGCAGGACCGGCGGCGGCACTGCGGGAAACGTGCCTAACAACAACCTCTATAATCCGTACAATCAGCCCCGACAGATTGTTCCGCCATTTCCTCCCAGCGCTTCTGACAATCAGCAGGTTCTCTATCAACTCGCCGACGGTACCGGCGGATTTGTCATCCTCAATACCAACGATTTGCTGGGTGGTCTGCAAAGGATCGCCAAGGATCAAAACCAGTACTACCTTCTCGGTTATAAGCCGGCTGTTTCAGTCGAGGGGAGTTGCCACACGTTGAAGGTTAAAGTGGAGCGCGGTGGAACCAACGTCCGCGCCCGCAGCGGCTATTGCAACGTGAGGCCGGCAGATCTCCTGGCCGGGAACCCGATCGAGAAGGATCTGGAAACCCGCGCCAGCGGCGAGATGCAAGGCAATGTTGCCGCTATGATGCAAGCGCCTTTCTTCTACACTTCGCCCAACACGGCCCAAGTTCACCTTGCCGTGGAGATTCCTTCAACAGCGCTCAAGTTTGAAAAGGTGAAAGGGAAGCAACATGCAGCGGTCAACATATTAGGTATCGCCTACAAGCCGGACGCATCGATTGCGGCGCGTTTCAGCGATACTGTGAATGTTGACGTCGATGGCAAGAAAGACGTGGAAGAATTCCAGAAAGTGCCGTTTCGTTACGAAAACCAGTTTGGGATCGCCTCTGGCGAGTACAAGCTGAAAGTCGTGTTTAGTTCCGGCAATGAGAGCTTTGGCAAGCTCGAAACGCCGCTCCTGATTGATTCATATCTTGGTAAGGAATTCAGCATCAGTGGCGTGGCGCTCAGCAACAATCTGCGACGCGCTGCGGATGTCGCCACCGATATGGACAGCCAGTTGCTGGAAGACAGGACTCCATTGCTGGCGGACGGTTTTCAGATTTCACCGTCTGCATCCAACCGTTTCAAGAAAACCGACACTGCGGCAATCTATGCCGAGGTCTACGAACCGCTCCTGAAAAATCCGAATCCTCCCAAAGTCGGTTTCGAGCTCGTTGTTGTCGAACGCGCGAGTGGACAAGAGAAACTACATTTCGGCAACCGGATCCCGGAAGTGAAAGCAGGGAACCCGCTGATTTCGCTGGGACTGAAGCTGCCGGTTGCGCAGCTAGGCCCCGGTTCCTATCTCTTGAAGCTGCGGGCATTGGATTCGGCTGGCAACTCCAGCAAAACCCGCTTGGTTGATTTCGACGTAGAATGACGGGTCGGCGCAGGGCTGTTGCGCTCGACCTGCAAGAGGCGCTTCGCATATGATTTGAAGATGATTTCTGCGAACGCATATTGCCCGCCACTCGGGCCCGCTCGATGATCATCACCCGGAGTCCGCTGAGGATTTGCCTCGGCGGCGGCGGTACCGACCTCCCGTCCTATTATCGCGAGCACACCGGCTTCGTGATCTCCGCCGCCATCAGCCGGTACGTCTATATCACGATCAATGAAGCGTTTCGTCCGCGGATTATTGTCAAGTACTCCAAGTTCGAAGATGTAGAACGCGTTGATGAGATCCAGCACCCCATCATCCGCGAGGCCCTGAAGTTGACCGGGGTAACTGGGCCGTACCTTGAGATTGTCAGCCTTTCCGATATTCCGGCCGGCACCGGGATGGGATCTTCCGGCAGCTTCACCACCGCCCTGTTATGTGCGCTGCACACGTTGAAGCGGGACTTCGTGCCGCCGAGCGATCTCGCAGAACAAGCTTGTCACATCGAACTGAAGTTGCTCAATGAACCCATCGGCAAGCAGGACCAGTACATCGCCGCTTTTGGCGGCATCACGTCGTTCCAGTTTCTGCCGGATGATCGCGTGCTCGTCGAACCGTTGAAAATCCCCGCCGAAACGCTGGCCAACCTCGAAGACAACCTGCTCCTGTTCTTCACCGGAAGCTCGCGCAATGCGTCTGACATTCTCCGCGACCAGGATTCGAGAACCAAGCAGAACAACGCTGAGATGATCGAGAATCTTCACTTCACCAAGCAATTAGGCATCGAGAGCCGCGACGCTCTGCTGGCCGGTGACTTGAGAAAGTTTGCTGAGGTGATGAATATTCACTGGGAGAACAAGAAGAAGCGGTCTCCGGGTATGAGCGGCGGCGAGATCGATCGGCTGTATGAGCTCGCGGTCGCCAACGGCGCCCTCGGCGGCAAACTCATCGGCGCCGGTGGAGGCGGGTTTCTCATGTTCTACACCGAGGAGAAGACTCGACTCAGGGCGGTCATGCGACGCGCCGGACTTCGCGAAGTCCGCATGCAGTTCGACTTTGCCGGAACCACGGTGGTGGCCCATTCGTAGGAGAATTCCTTGTTGAGCTCGGACTTGAATCGATTGCCGACGGTTGCGATTCTCGCCGGGGGCCTCGCTACCCGCTTGCGGCCTCTGACGGAGACCGTGCCGAAATCGCTGCTCGAAGTCAACGGCGAACCCTTCGCCGTGCATCAACTGCGTTTGCTGCAGTCGAAAGGCATCCGCCGCGTCGTGTTCTGCGTGGGATATCTTGGCGAGTTGATCCAGCGGACTATCGGCAACGGCTCGGCCTTAGGCCTTCAGGTAGACTACTCGTTTGACGGGCCTGCATTATTGGGCACGGCCGGGGCCGTCAGGAATGCCCTGCCCAACTTAGGCGATTCTTTCTTCGTGATGTACGGTGACTCCTATCTTCCGTGCGACTACGCTGCGATTGCGCGGCAGTTTCAAGCTGCAGGTGTGCTGGGAATGATGACGGTTTTTCGCAACGAAGGAAAATGGGATACCAGCAACGTCGAGTTCGAACCCGGCGGGGTCGAAGGAGGAAAGATTCTGGCGTACAGCAAGACGAACCGTACGCCGAGCATGCGCTATATCGATTACGGACTCGGAGTCTTTCGCGCCGAGGCATTCCAGGGGTTGCCCGCCGGGAGGGCTTGCGACCTCACTAAACTGTACACGGATCTGCTGCGGCGCAAGCAATTGACAGCATTCGAAGTGCGGGAGCGATTCTACGAGATCGGCTCACCGCTGGGGCTGCAGGAGACAGCTGAGTTCCTGGCGGCGAGGGCGGTGGGCCGGGCTAAAGGTTGAGACTGATAAGTAATAAGGAATGACAAAGAAGAATACATTCGCGCAGCAGTTTCTTGTGGAAGCCAAAGATGTAATCGACCGCCTGGACGCCGCCGGCATCGAGAAAGCTGCTTCCCTGCTGGCTCTGACCCGCGCATCCGGCGGACGATTGTTCATCCTCGGTGTAGGAGGCAGTGCTGCGAACGCCTCTCACGCCGTGAACGACTTCCGCAAGATCGCAGGCATCGAAGCCTACGCGCCAACCGACAATGTGTCGGAGCTCACCGCGCGGGTAAACGACGAGGGTTGGGCAACCGTGTTCGAGGCCTGGCTGCGTGTAAGCCGGTTGCGCGCGCACGATCTTGTGCTGGTCTTCTCGGTGGGTGGCGGCGATCTCGAAAAGAATGTCAGCCCGAATCTGGTCGCTGCGCTGCAATATGCAAAGACCGTGAGTGCGAAAATCGTGGGCGTCGTCGGCCGCGATGGCGGCCACACTGCCAAAGTAGCGGACGTCTGCATCCTCATTCCTACGGTGAATCCCGCCCACATTACTCCGCACACCGAGGCGTTTCAGGCAATTGTGTGGCATTTGCTGGTTTCGCACCCCGCGGTGAAGCGCCAGCAAACCAAGTGGGAGTCAACCGCGCTGAGCAGCGGGCAACCCCGCGCGGCGGTTTTCCTCGATCGCGATGGCGTTATCAACCGCGCCGTGGTGCGCGGCGGCAAGCCGTTTCCACCGTCAGGGGTGCAGGAACTCGAACTGCTGCCCGAGGTCGCCTCATCGTTGCACGATTTGAAAGCGCACGGCTTCGCGCTCTTTGTGATCACCAATCAACCCGATGTCTCGCGCGGCACTCAGACGCGCGACGCCGTCGAGGCCATCCATCAGGCGCTTGCATCCTCTCTGCCCATCGACGATATCTTCGTCTGCTATCATGACGATGCGGATCATTGCGCTTGCCGCAAGCCGAATCCCGGTATGTTGTTCGAGGCACAGCGCAAGCACAATATCGATCTCTCGCGTAGTTTCGTGGTGGGCGATCGTTGGCGCGATATCGATGCCGGCCATGCCGCTGGTTGCAAAACGGTTTTGATTGATTATGGCTACCGCGAACGGAAGCCGGCGCAACCTCCAGAGGCCACCGTTCGATCGTTGCGTGAAGCCGCTGACTGGATCCTCTCCTCCAGTCTGAAGGAGTCGACTGATAAAGATGAAGTCCGTGTCTGAATTGCGGGTTCAGGTGTTCGCCGACGGAGCCGACAAGGCCAGCATGCTCGAGCTCTACCGGCAGCCCTACATCAAGGGTTTCACTACAAATCCAACCCTGATGCGGAAAGCGGGCGTGATCGACTATGAGCGTTTCGCCCACGAAATCCTTCAACAGATTCCGGACCGTCCCATTTCATTCGAAGTGTTCGCCGATGATGAAGCTGAAATGGAGCGCCAGGCCCGCAAGATCGCCCGCTGGGCGGCGAACGTGTACGTAAAAATTCCCGTCACCAATACCCGCCGGGAGCCAATGTATGAATTGGTCCGGCGCCTGAGCGCGGAAGGTATTCAGGTAAACGCGACAGCGGTGCTTGCACTCGACCAGGTGGACCACCTAGCGCGAGCGCTCCGGGGCGGGTCGCCCTCGTACATCTCTGTTTTCGCCGGACGAGTCGCCGACACCGGCCGCGATCCCGTTCCTCTCATGAAATCTGCGCTCGAGTTAATGGCGCCGGAGCCGAACTCGCAACTGGTCTGGGCCAGCCCCCGCGAACTCCTCAACATCTTCCAGGCCGACGAAATCGGCTGCCACATCATTACGGTTACGTCTGACGTTCTCAAGAAGGTCAGCCTGATCGGCAAGGATCTGCACGACTACTCTTTGGAGACCGTGCGGATGTTCCATGACGACGCCGCGCATTCCGGATACGCGCTCGAACCGGCCCCGCACGTCGCATATTCTTTGTGACGGGTTGAGTTCTCCAGCTCCACCGGGGCGAGTTCTCTCGCTATTGCAGACTCAGGTTCATCTTGCCGCTGTTATCGAAGTTGATGCGCAACCTGGTTTCCTTGCCCCTGACGAACTTTCCTCCGATGGTGGCGGCCTGGTCAGAAAGAGCAGCGCCGGGGCTCACCCACACCCTGAGAAGATGCTTCCCGGGCGGAATTTGCACGGCATGGAATTCATGGCCCTGGACTTGGCGGAACATAACCAAGTGTCTCTTTTCTGTTCCTTCCAGCGGAGCCGTATAGGCCAGCAGATCATCGACCCAGATCGACAAGTGGGCGTCGATAAATTTGTGGTCTATCTCGATCTCCAGCAGTGCGGCAGAGGTTCGAAACCCTGAACGGCTTCCGCCTGCAATTGGATCGGAGTTCGCTTTCACGCTAGCAGAGGTCGGGATGCCGGCTGCAGCGACGCTTGGTGCGGCAGGGGCCGTTCGGATTGCATTCGGAGGTAACGCCTCCAGGTGCCAGGCGAAAGGCTCCAAGCGAAGTCCGATTACGAGAAGTCCGATCACAAGCAAGGCGCCAACGAGAGTTTGTTTTCGCATCGTCGCCAGCAGTCTCTCCGCCGCACCGTGCTGTAGTCTCGAAGCGGGCTGGATGGCGCGGGGATTGGCTGCAGCCGCCAGCGGACCCAATGACGAGAGCCTGCCAGTATCACTGGGAGACGGAAGGGCACTTCCGGCGGAATCTGGCTGCTTTGCTTTGTTCCACGGCTCACGTCCTTGCTGCAGATCCTGAATATCGAGCACCATTTCCATGCCGCGCTGGTAGCGCTGGCTCGGATCCTTCGCGATTGCTCGCGTGATGATGTAGTCGAGCCCCGGCGGCAATTCGGTATCAAGCACCGTCGCCGGCACAGGATCACGGTTAACTACTTTGAATGCGACCGTGAGCGCGCTGTTTCCTTGAAACGGCCGGTAACCCGTCAGCACTGTGTACAGAACCACGCCGAGAGAAAATAAGTCCGCCCGCCCGTCCACAGCTTGGCCGCCCAACTGCTCCGGCGACATGTAAGCGGGCGTGCCAAACACACGCCCCGCGGAAGTCTGGTTCGCGAGGTTGAGTTTAGCCACTCCGAAGTCGGCGATTTTCACATGGCCGTCTTCGGTGACCAGAATGTTCGCAGGCTTTAAATCACGATGAACGACGCCCTGGCCGTGCGCACAGTCCAAGGCTTCCGCCAGTTCGAGCGTTACTTGAAGGGCTACCTCCGGCGATAACTTATTGTCGTCGCGCGCGAGCAGCACTTTGTCGAGGGACTGCCCCGCGACAAACTCCATAACGATGTAAGGTGCGTGCGTTTCTGGTTCTTCCCCCACATCGAAGACGGTTACAATTCCGGGGTGCGACAGGCGGCCTGCAGCCTCCGCCTCCCGGAAGAAACGCTCGCGATACTCGAGTTCTTCCTCTGGAGGTTGACCAGCCAGGGAGATAGTCTTTACTGCGACCACACGATTGATCTTGGGATCACGCGCTTTGTAGACGATACCCATCCCTCCCCGGCCCAGTTCCGCCAGGATCTCGTAGCGACCAAAACGCACCGACCTGTGATGTTTCATAACACCTGCACCGGCTACCGGCGTACCTTGACAACTCTTCGCGCGCAACTCTCCCAACGCCCGCAGAAATCGGGCCTCGCCCCGCCGGTATTGTCTAATCAATGATTGAGAGGTGACAGGTTACTGACGTACTCAAGTCTCTTCGGTGGCTCTTCACTGGCGCTGTTGTAAGGAATGGGAAAGTCGTCCTTGAATACCCTTATCCGGGATACCTTCCCGTGATGTAGCCTTCCAGCTCCTGAATAGTTTGAGCCTGATCGGAGACGATCCACTTCACCAGATCGCCGAGCGAGACCACCCCCAACACCTCGCCATTCTCTCCCATCACCGGAAGATGACGGAACCGGTGCCTGGTCATGATCGACATGCATTCGTCCACGGCTTGCCGTGGAGTTACGAAGACGACGGGTGAAGTCATGATGTCGCGGACGAGAGTCTCTTTGGAAGAGCGACCCTTGAGGGTCACTTTGCGGGCATAATCGCGCTCCGAAAGAATACCCACCAGTTTGCCGTCAGACATAACCAGCAACGCACCAACGCTCTCAACCGCCATTTTCTCAACTGCTTCATAGACGGACTGGTCGGGCGTCACCGATAGAATTCGGCTGTTGTCCTTGCTCTTCAGCACCACTGCAATCGTGTCCGTAAGTTTCATGATGACCCCTCCAGCCGGGCAAGAT
>JBAUYE010000226.1:0-4444 GCA_049584615.1 Candidatus Sulfotelmatobacter sp. | reverse complement strand
GCAATTGCTCTTAATTGGTCCGATCGCAGCAGGCCGTTCGGAATGCGGATCCGCAGCATGAAGAACGGCAACGCCAGCCCCTGGCCGTCCTTGCCGCCGACAACCCCCGCACCATCGCCCTGCGTGTAGACTCCCCACCAGCGGAAGTAGGTCCCAATCCATTCCGGCGGAATCGAGCCAAAGCCTTCTCGTGCAAAGCGGCGAATCTCAGCCAGCCCTTCCCAGGGATTCATGGCGCGCTTCAAGCGCTCCACCTTTTGCGCTTTCGTTTCTTTGACCGGATTCGCAACAGCTGGATTGGCCATAGGATGACTTCCCGTAAACTGATTCGTGCTAGCTGCTTCGGCGCAAAAAAAGCCCACCGCCAGATGCTCTCTGGCGGTGGGCGATAAGTGCTGAAGTTTATGAAACCCTTAACTCAGCAACCTCCCCGCGCCAGAGCACACGCATGCACAACAACAAAATGCACACATACAAATCTGGCGAAGATTGCTGAGGTTCATCATGCTACTCAAGATAGTAGGCTGGACCTGACAACAGCGTCAAGTTACCGCCCGTTTGCTTGGATGAATAATATCGATCGTTGGAATCAAAATCTTAACTAGATATCGCGCCAGCCGTTGGGAGCCGTTTTGGCGGAGTTCGTCAGGCCGCGTTAGTGACTCGCCCTCTGACACTCTGAAGAACGGTTGCGGGAATCTGCAACACGCGGATTTTCGAATCGTTCTTAGTGGTGACACGAATAGCGATGCCATCTGCTTCCGGAAACGGATCCGAAACCACTTCAAACTCCTCGCCATAAAGGCGAACCCGTCCAGAAGCCGCGTATCCGAGATGCCTGACTCGTGCACACACTTCCGACATTGAGGGATTTTCAGGATTGCTAGTCATGATAGAACCATTATAGCCCGGCTGGAGCATGTGTGGCTGCGACACACTAGAGCCCTTTGACCCAGCCAGGCTACTTCTGCCTAGGTATCACGCCGAATCAATGGAGCGGGAGACCGGGATCGAACCGGCGACATCCAGCTTGGGAAGCTGGCGTTCTACCGCTGAACTACTCCCGCTCAACTAGAGGAATCGCAACAAACTTGCTCTTGAACCAATCAGAGTCTAGCACTCGAGACCGCCGGAGACAATCCGCGGAGCCATTCGGTTTACTGCAGCCAGCCACGATCGGAACGTTTGCCGAATTATGCTAGCGGCCGCTACGCACAGTCACCACGCCCTTTTTCATTTAGACTTCCTGAAGAGAGAGCAAGCATGTCCTCCACCCGAAAACACGCGGGCACCGGTGTTGGCGAACACGCCCTAGTCCCTGAACCTTCATTCTCGGAGCGGGCAAGAACGCTCGTGTACCTGGGACGCATCGGAAGCCTCTCCACTCTTTCGCGCAAGCAGCCAGGTTTCCCTTTCGGTTCGGTGATGCCCTACGCACTCGACACGCGCGGGCGTCCGATCTTCCTTATCAGCAGCATGGCTATGCACACGCAGAATCTGCAGGCAGATGCGCGCGCCAGCCTTCTCGTAACTCAGCCTGACGCCAGTGGCGATCCGCTCGGCGCATCGCGGGTGACAGTGATGGGGAATGTTCTGCCTATCCCGAAGGCCGAGTTGCCGGACTCCCGCAAGCTCTACGTGGAGCGTTATGAGAACAGCAAATACTGGGTGGATTTTGAAGACTTCTCTTTCTACCGCATGGACGTGCTCGATGTTTACTACGTAGGCGGCTTCGGAGTAATGGGCTGGGTGCAGGCTGCGGATTACGGCCTTGCCGAACCGGACCCGCTGGCCAAGGCCGCAGCCGGAATCATCGAACATATGAATGCCGACCACAAGGATGCGCTTATCCTGCTGGGCAAGGTGTTTGCCGGCATCGAGTCTCAGGAAGCGGGGATGACTGCCGTCGATCGACTTGGCTTCCATGTGCGCCTGAAAACCTCTGAGGGGATGAAAGGCGCTCGCATTGCATTCCTGCGGGAAGTGCGCGATCCGGGACAAGCCAGAAAAGTTCTGGTCGAGATGGTGCAGCAGGCGCGGCAACCGACTCGCGCAACTTGAAAAACAACCAGAAACATAACCCTCCAAACAAAAATGCCCGTGATTCTTGCGAATCACGGGCATTTTGTTCTCACTGCAAAAGCGGTCGCTTAGACAGCTTGGACGTTCTCCGCCTGCCAGCCCTTGGGGCCCTTGGTCACGTCGAACTGCACGGTTTGTCCTTCTTGCAGGCTGCGAAAGCCGCCTGCCTGAATAGCGGAGAAATGCACGAAAACGTCCTCGCCATTCTGACGGCTGATAAAGCCATAGCCTTTGGCGTCGTTAAACCACTTCACTGTTCCTTGTTCTGCCATTGTTGATAGTCCTATTCTGTTTCTTTGGATTGTGCTGAGAAGATTCGCTGCTAGTGAGGGGGTGACGCTGGTTGGCGATACCGACCTTCAGTTGCTCGTGAGTCAAACTTAGCTAAACCTATTGTACACCAGGAAGCAAGAAACCGCGCCAAATCTTGCGCGAGCCTCGATTTTCAGGAAAACTCGCCGGTAAAATGGCAGTCCCATTTTGAAACGAACGACAGTTTTTCCTAAGCTTTCTCGGTGTTTCCGCTGGACATTGCACTATTCCGTGATTAGCTTGAGGCACTCCTCCAGCCATGCTTGCGCGGCGCAACTCAGGGTTTGTCTGACCCCGGGCGCAGAAAGATATTGGCATGGGAAACTTCTACAGCGACGTGATCTGCAAAGAGGCGCGGTTTGCTTCTTTGACGCGAGTGAACGACCCTTCCCTGCTCGAACCCGCGACTCGCCAACTCGTGCAGAGTCTAGTCTCGACCGCGCAGCAGATGGGAATCGAGGTCATGATCTATGAAACCTACCGCAGCCAGAACCGCCAGCAGGAGCTCTTCAACAACGGCGCTACCAAACTTCGAAGCGTAGGAGTCCATCATTATGGTCTGGCCTGTGACATCGTCCGCGTGGCGGCGGGAGAACCTTGCTGGAAAGGTGATTTCTCCTTCCTGGGACAGCTTGCGCACAGCAGCGGGCTTATCTGGGGCGGCGACTGGGGTGCTCCTGAAATCAAGCACAGCTTCGTCGACAGCGTGCATGTGCAGCGCTGCACAGTCACCCGGCAAGGCGACCTTTTCGCCGGCTCCTGGTATCCCGACGAGACTTACAATCCCTAAGACGACGAGCAACATCTGTTTACGGCTGCGATAAAGGCCGGTGCAATTAAGCAGCCAGCCCGCGCTGAACTTGCGACTCGCAGATCGCGTTCTAGCAAGAGACAAGCCTAGCTTCCTCACTCCGCCAGTTGCCACTTCACCTTGCGCTGATCGACGCTCGTTTCAGCAGATTTCGGCCCGCATGGATTACTATGTCTGGTCGCGACTCGCGAATTCCAACCGAGTCACAAAGGACCATTCAACCATGAGCCCGACCGCTGCAAAAATCGCCTCCAGCCGCCGCTCCTTCCTCAGGAACACTCTGATCGGCGGTGCAACCGCCGCCTTGATTCCGCTGCATCCCGCGCTGGGAGCTGCGCGGGTGATTGCGTCCTCAGTTCCGCCTCGAGAAATCAAACCCTTCGAGCTCGACGAAATTACCATCTCCGCGCTGCAAGATGGAATGAAATCCGGCAGGTTCACGGCTCGCTCTCTGGTGGAAAACTATTCGGCACGCATCGAAGAGATAGATAAAGAAAAGCACGGTCCCGCAATCAACAGCATTATCGAATTGAATCCGGACGCCCTCTCCATTGCCGACTCTCTTGACGAAGAACGCAAGTCGAAAGGCCCGCGCGGCCCCATGCACGGCATTCCGGTGTTGATCAAAGACAACATTGATACCGCAGACCGGATGATGACCACGGCCGGCTCGCTCGCGCTGGTCGGTTCGAAGCCGATGCAAGATTCTCATGTGGCGCAAAAGCTGCGGAGCGCCGGCGCGGTGATTCTGGGCAAGACTAATCTCAGCGAGTGGGCAAATATTCGCTCCAGCCATTCCACCAGCGGATGGAGCGGCCGCGGCGGCCTTACGAAAAATCCGTACGCGCTTGACCGCAACCCCTGCGGCTCCAGCTCCGGCACCGGGGCCGGTATCTCGGCCAACTTGTGTGCCGTAGGGATCGGCACGGAAACCGATGGTTCCATTGTTTGCCCGTCGTCTTCGAATGGACTTGCCGGCATCAAGCCCACCGTCGGCCTGGTCAGCCGAAGCGGAATCATTCCTATCTCACACACGCAGGATAGCGCCGGCCCCATGTGCCGCACCGTCCGCGACGCCGCGATTTTACTGGGCGCGATCACTGGAATCGATCCCGCAGACGCAGCGACCGCCGCGAGCGTAGGCAAGTCCTACACCGATTACACGCAGTTCTGCGATCCCAACGGCCTCAAGGGTGCGCGCATAGGCGTCGCCCGCAAGTATTTCGGCTTCAACGATGC
>JBAUYE010000225.1:0-8472 GCA_049584615.1 Candidatus Sulfotelmatobacter sp. | reverse complement strand
CTGGAACGCTACAACAACACCCCCAGAAAGTGCCTCGGCTTCAAAACCCCCAATGAGGTATTCTTTGCACGCGCTGTTGCACTTCAAACGTGAATTCATCCCCTCGCTTCGCTCGGGATGACAATCCCAAGACCTGACACCTTCTCTACATAGACGGAGGCCGGAACTTCTGTAAAGGGCACTCGTCACATTGAGCCTGTGATTTTCTGCAGCAGGCCCGAAATAAAACGCGGTGGTGTATGCCGCCCGCAAACCACGCTGCACCGAAGCACCGCGTAGTCTATGGCGCTTACCGAAGTGCATGTACCTGAGCCTGAGATTTGAGTTTTTCTGAGGAAAAAGCTCATCTGGCGCGGGTTCTGAAACTTGCCTGGCAGCGTATGGGGGATGGCGAAAAGTCCAAGTACTACGGTAACTGGTACGGTAATCGACTTGCTGTGACAATTTGTGTCACCACAAAGACACTGCGCTTCTCCCGCAGTAAAAGCAGTGATTTGTGTAAATGCCGGCGACGTTTCGCCGGGCAGCGTTCCACTACGTGGATAGGAGATCGACGTATGTCTCAACGGCTGGGTGACCTTCTCGTCAAAGAGAAGATCATAACCCCGGAGCAGTTGGAACAAGCCACCAAGGCCCAAAAGGAGCAGAACTGCCGCCTGGGGTCTGCCTTGGTGAAGCTTGGCTTCCTCACGGACGAGGATGTCACCAATTTTCTCTCCCGGCAGTATGGCGTCCCAGCCATCAATCTTTCGTATTTTGAAATTGATCCCGCTGTAGTCAAGCTGATCCCGTTTGAAACCGCGAAGCGTTATCAGATTCTTCCCCTGAGCCGCGTGGGCGCATCGCTCACCATCGCCATGGTGGATCCGACCAACGTCTTCGCGATGGACGATATCAAGTTCATGACCGGCTTCAACATCGAGCCCGTCGTGGCCTCCGAAAGCTCCATCCTGACGGGCATCGACAAAGCCTACGGGGGCAAAGCGGAGGAAGATCTTGAAACCGTAATGCAGTCGATGTCGGAGATGAACGAAAGCGACATCGAAGTGCAGGCGGAAGAGCAGGAGATGGAGCTGTCGCAGCTGGAGAAAGCGGCGGACGAAGCTCCTGTGGTCAAGCTGGTGAATCTGGTTCTCACCGACGCCGTGAAGCGAGGGGCCAGCGACATTCACATCGAACCCTACGAAAAAGAATTCCGCGTGCGCTTCCGTATTGACGGCGTACTGCAGGCAATCATGTCGCCGCCGATGAAGTTAAAGGACGCAATTACGTCCCGTCTGAAGATCATGGCCAAGCTCGACATAAGCGAGAAGCGCCTGCCGCAGGACGGCCGCATCATGCTGAAAATGAATATCGGCGGCCGCAAAAAGCAGCTCGACTTCCGTGTCAGCACCCTGCCCACGCTGTGGGGCGAGAAAATCGTGCTGCGGTTGCTCGATAAAGAAAATCTGCGGCTCGACATGACCAAGCTGGGTTTCGAGCCCGAGTCTCTAGTTAAGTTCGAGAAGGCCATTCTCAAGCCTTATGGCATGGTGCTGGTCACCGGTCCGACGGGTTCCGGCAAAACCAATACGCTCTATTCATCGATCTCGCGCCTCAACCAGCCTGACACCAACATCATGACGGCCGAAGATCCGGTCGAATTTCAGTTGGGCGGCGTCAACCAGGTGCAGATGAAGGAGCAGATTGGATTGAACTTTGCCGCGGCACTGCGCTCCTTCCTGCGGCAGGATCCCAATATCATTCTGGTCGGCGAAATCCGCGACTTTGAAACGGCGGAAATTGCCATCAAAGCCGCTCTCACCGGCCACTTGGTGCTTTCCACTCTGCACACCAACGGCGCGCCCGAGACCATCACGCGCTTGATGAACATGGGTATCGAGCCCTTCCTGGTGGCGACCTCGGTTCACTTGATCTGCGCCCAGCGCCTCATCCGGAGGATCTGCAAAGAGTGCACCGAGACCGTGGAGGTTCCGATTCAAACCTTGATCGAAGAGGGATTCACGCCCGAGGAAGCCAAGACCATCAAGATTCAAAAGGGCAAAGGCTGCGCTGTTTGCAACAACACGGGATACAAAGGCCGCTGCGGTTTGTATGAAGTCATGGAAGTGGACGATGAAATCAGGGAGCTGGTGCTGGTCGGCGCTTCCGCGGTCGAATTGAAAAAGAAGGCCATCGAACGCGGCATGATCACACTCCGGCGTAGCGGTCTGATCAAAGTGGCAGCGGGCATGACCACTTTGGAAGAAGTTGCCCGCGAGACCATTCACTAGCTCATGGAGATTAAGTTCGTAAAGATTTAAGACGTAGGGAAGGGAACACGATTATGGGTCTGTCATTAAGTGACTTGCTGAAACGGATGCTGGAGATGAATGGCAGCGATCTTCACATCACCACCAATTCGCCGCCCCAGATTCGCGTCCACGGGCACCTGGTGCCGCTGGACCTTCCCCAGATGACGCCTGCCGAGACCAAGCAACTGGCCTATAGCGTCATGACGGATTCCCAGAAGCACCGCTTTGAGGAAAGCCTCGAACTCGACTTCTCTTTTGGATTGAAAGGCCTGGCCCGCTTCCGCGCCAACGTGTTCAACCAGCGCGGCGCCACCGCGGCCGTGTTCCGTCTGATTCCTTTCGAGATCAAGTCGTTCAACCAGCTCGGCCTGCCTGCCGTGGTCAGCAAGCTCTGCGACAAGCCGCGCGGTCTGGTGTTGGTGACGGGACCAACCGGCTCTGGCAAATCCACCACGTTGGCCGCGATGATCGACAAGATCAACAGCGAGCGCCACGACCACATCCTCACCATCGAGGACCCGATCGAGTTCGTGCACATGAACAAGAACTGCGTGGTCAACCAGCGCGAGCTGCACGCCGACACCAAGAGCTTCACTGACGCATTGCGCGCCGCGCTTCGTGAAGATCCCGATGTCGTGCTGATCGGCGAAATGCGTGACCTGGAAACCATTGAATCGGCTCTGCGCATCGCTGAAACCGGTCACTTGACCTTCGGCACGCTGCACACCAATTCGGCAACTTCCACCATCAACCGCATCATTGACGTGTTCCCCGCTCACCAGCAGCCGCAGATTCGCGCCCAGCTTTCGCTGGTGCTCGAAGGCATCATGTGCCAAAGCCTGGTGCCAACCCCGAGCGGCAAGGGTCGCGCCATGATCATGGAAATTCTTATCCCGAACCCGGCCGTGCGCAACCTGATCCGTGAAGACAAGATCCACCAGGTGTATTCGGCCATGCAGTCGGGACAAGACAAATTCGGAATGCAAACGTTCAACCAGGCTCTGGCCACAGCCTACTTCCAGAAACAAGTCACGCTGGAAGTGGCTCTGGCTCGCTCCAGCAATCAGGAAGAACTGCAGGAAATGATCAACCGCGGCGCCAGCCTGTTAAATCGGGGCGGCACGGGTACGGCAGCAAGAGGGGCGGCTTCGAAATAAAACATCGGACGGCGCATCGCGCATGCGGCTGACGCGATGGGCAGCGCACAACAAGTTTGAGCCGCAGGAAATTCAGGAATCAGGGACGACACTGAGGAGAGGCCAAGACCATGCCAGTTTTTACATTTTCCGGCAAGGACGCCTCCGGACAGAAAATCTCCGGAGAGCGCGTAGCACCAAACAAGCAGGCGCTGCAGCAGGCATTGCGGCGCGAGCGCATCACACCGGGTGCGGTCCGGGAAAAGGGCAAAGAGTTTTCCATGCCCACTTTCGGAACCAGCAAGGTCAAGGTCAAGGACATCGCGATTTTCTTTCGCCAGTTCTCGGTCATGATCGATGCCGGCCTGCCGCTGGTGCAGTGTCTGGAAATCCTGGCCGCCAACCAGGAAAACCCGTCCTTCCAGAAGACGCTGACCGGCGTCCGCACCACGGTAGAAGGCGGCGCGACGCTGGCCAATGCCATGCGGCAATATCCCGTCGTCTTCGACGATCTCACCACCAACATGATTGAAGCCGGCGAAACCGGCGGTATTCTGGATATCATCCTGCAGCGCCTGGCGGTCTACGTCGAGAAAGCAGTTCGCCTGAAAGCTGCCGTGAAATCGGCGTTGATCTATCCCGTCGCAGTGGTCAGCCTGGCAGGCCTGATTGTCGGCGCACTGCTCAAGTTTGTGGTGCCCATCTTCGCCAACCTGTTTGCCGGCCTCGGTGTCGCCCTGCCTCTTCCCACCCGCATCGTGATGGGGTTGAGCGGGTTCATGGTGAGTTTCTGGTGGGTGATCCTCGTGATCGGGGCGTCGTTTGTATTCGGCCTCAGGGCGATCCGCAAGAGCCCGCGAGGACGCTATTACTTCGACAAATTCCTGCTCCACCTGCCCATCGTCGGAACCCTGCTTCGCAAGATCGCCGTGGGCCGGTTCACACGTACCCTGGGTACTCTGATCACCTCCGGCGTGCCGATTCTCGAAGGGTTGGCCATCACCGCCAGGACCTCAGGTAACGCCGTGCTCGAGGAAGCGCTGATGAAAGTGCGGAAGGCCATCGAAGAAGGCCGCACCATCGTCGATCCGCTCCGCGAATGCGGAGTGTTTCCCAACATGGTGACCCAGATGATCGGCGTCGGCGAAGCCACCGGCGCGATGGACAGCATGCTGCAGAAGATTGCCGACTTCTACGAAGAAGAAGTCGACGCCGCTACCAAGGACATGCTGGCCATGCTCGAACCGGTCATCATCGGCCTGCTCGGCGTAACCATCGGCGGCATCGTGATTTCACTCTACATGCCGCTATTCGCCATGATCGCAAAGTTGGCGGGATAAAGGCGAGGTTTCAAGGTGAAAGAAGGTTTCAAGGAGAGCTACTCCTGAAAAACTTTGAAGCCTTGAAACCTTGAAACTTTGAAACTTGAAGCCTGGATTGACCATGCAATCGACCTTCGACGAGCGGAATTGGCTGGCCTGGCTGGTCAAAGTACGGATCCTGATCCTTACCTTCCTGCTCGGAATCCAGTTGGCAGTCGCGGAACTGACGCCCACCCGTCTGCCCCTGCGCCTTTTCCTCAGCACGATGCTGCTGTGGTATACCGTCTCACTCTTCTATGTGGTCCTGCTCTCCTTCTGGCGCGAGCACCGTCTGCAGGCATCCTTGCAGGTCCTGACCGACCTGGTCATGGTCAGCCTGGTGGTGCACGAAACCGGAGGCTGGGACAGTTCGCTGAACTTTCTCTATCCTCTGGCCATCATCGTGGCCGGAATCCTCTTGCCCCGGGTGTGGGCGCAACTGGTTGCGGCGCTAGCTTTCATTCTTTACGGCACTGTCCTCGAACTCAATTATTACGGAGTCGTGCACTCCTACTGCACCACGCATCCCGCACTGAAGGTGCTGCAGGCAATTATTTTCGTGAACCTGTTTGCCTTTCTTGCCGTTGCCTACCTGGCTGGCCTGCTGGTCGCCAAGTTGCGCCAGGCGCGGGTTCAGCTGAAAGACGCCAGCGGAGCGCTTGAAGATCTTCAGATCCTGCACGAAAACATTATTCAGTCCATCAGCAGCGGATTGATCACCACCGGTCTTGATGGGCGCATTACGCTGGTCAACAACGCCGCGCTCAAACTTTTGGAGCGTGCCCCCGACCAGTTGCTGGGAAAACCGGTCAGTGGAATATTTCTCGATCCGCTGCCCAACGCCGAGTCCCAGACTCACTCCGAAGTTCGTTTCGACACGGTGGGAAGTTTCCGCCGAACTGTTCGCGTGCGAGTTGCCGCCCTGAGCGGGCCGGAGCGCGGTGCTCTCGGCTACGTCTATGCCCTCGATGATCTCACCGAGATCCGGCGGCTGGAGCGCGAAGTCCGCATGCAGGACCGTTTGGCAGCCGTAGGCCGTCTCGCTGCCGCCATCGCCCACGAGATTCGCAACCCGCTCACCTCCATCGCCGGCTCGGTCAGCATGCTTTCCGGAATTCCGGAAATGAGCGAGGAGCATCGCAACCTGCTCGCCATAGTCACTCGCGAATCGCAACGCCTGAACGGCATCATCACCGATTTTCTGGCTTACTCCCGTGGCAAGCAGTATCACTTCGAAAAGACCGACCTGGTGCGGTTGCTCGAGGACACGCTCACCCTCATGCGGCACCGCATGACCGCAGAAAATATCGCCATCACGATCGAGAGCGCGTTTGCCGTTCCGCAAGCCTGGGTGCTTGCCGACGGCGACAAAATCAAGCAGGTTTTCTGGAACTTCGCCGAGAACGCGGTCCGCGCCATGCGCAACGGCGGTACGTTAAAGGTCAGTATCGACCGCCTGGCAGACGACTGGCAAGTCAGTTTTGCGGACACCGGAACCGGCATGAGCCCGCAACAGACGGAAAAGATTTTCGAGCCGTTCCAATCGAACTTTGAAGGCGGCACGGGACTTGGCCTGGCAGTCGTTTACCAGATCGTGCAAGCACATGAAGGCAAGGTATGGGCACGCTCAAAGCCAGGCCAGGGGACCACTTTCGTCCTCAGGCTGCGCCGGCTCGATGCAGAGCGTCCGGCCGTCCGAGCCGCTTCGCCGGAAAACTTCGCCGCACCCGTGCAACTCGCGGCTGCCGCCGGAGAAGGGAGGCTGCGTGGCTAACATTCTGGTTTGCGACGATGAGCGCTCCATCTGCGAAATGCTCGACATCGCCCTGCGCCGCGACGGGCATCGCGTTGAAACTGTGAATTCCGGCCAGGCAGCCAAGAACAAGATCGACGGCGCCCTATACGATCTGATCATCACCGACATCAAGATGCCGAACATCGACGGCATCGAAGTGCTGCGTCACGCCCACCGCGTTTCGCCTGATTCTCCGGTCATCCTCATCACGGCTGTCGACGACTACGAAGCCGCAGTGGAAGCGGTAAAAGCCGGAGGAGCTTCCGATTACATTCGCAAGAGCCCCGGCCTGGTCGACGAAATCAAGCTGACCATCAATCGCGTTCTCGAAAAACTGTCGCTAAGCAAGCAGAACTTCGCCCTGCGCCGCGATGCTGCCTCCCACAACTCGCTCGACAACATCATCGGCTCGAGCGCCGCAATGGAGAAGCTGAAACAGACTCTGCGCACTGTCGCTTCCACCGCCAGCACCGTCCTGATTCACGGCGAGAGCGGCACCGGTAAAGAGTTGGTTGCACGCGCCGTCCACATTTGTTCGCCGCGCGCCACCGACCCGTTCGTCTCGGTGAACTGCGGAGCCTTCCCGGAAACTCTGCTGGAAAGCGAACTCTTCGGCTATCTGAAGGGAGCTTTCACCGGAGCCAACCAGAACAAGCGCGGACTTTTTGAAGTAGCCGGCGGCGGCACCATCTTCCTGGATGAAATCAGCGAAATGACGCTGGCCATGCAGGTGAAACTGCTGCGCGTGCTGCAGGAGCGCACCGTGCGCCCGGTCGGCGGCACCAGCGAAATTCCCATCGATGTGCGCGTCATCGCGGCGACGAATCGCGACCTCGACAAGGCCGTCGCCGAAAATCTGTTCCGCGAAGATCTCTACTACCGTCTCAACGTCATCCCCATCCGCGTACCGAACCTGCGCGAACGCCGCGAAGACATCCCACTGTTAGCCAATCACTTTCTGAAGAAATATGCCGCTGCGGCGAATCGGAGCATTCTGCGCGTCAACAAAAACTCGCTCGACGCGCTCTGCGATTATGAATGGCCGGGCAACGTCCGCCAGTTGGAAAACACAGTCGAGCGCGCCGTTGCCCTGGAGATGACAGACGAGTTGCACGTCGAACTCCCGGCGGAACGCCCCAAAGCCCGCGCCGCGGCAGCTGGTGTTGCCGGAGGAATGTCTGAAGTGGCGCCGGGTGCAGTGCTTCCCGAAGGTATCGGCATGGAGGTCTACGTGGCCAACATCGAGCGCACGCTGCTGCAAAGCGCTCTCGACCGCTCCAACGGCGTGCAGACCAAAGCCGCCGACCTGCTTGGCATTTCCTACCGCTCGTTCCGGCATTTGATGAAGAAGTACGAGCTGTAGAGAGCTAGCTCTTCTTCAACTGCTGCTTCCACCCCAGCACCCGCGCCTTCGCTCCCTCAGCCTCAGCCTCTGGGATCATCCCCTTCTTCTGATAAAGCACCGACAAGCTGGTATGCGCGAGCACGTCATCGGGATCCAATTCCGCAATCTGCTGAGCCACGGCGATGGCCTCATCGTAGCGCTGCAAATCCTGTAAGGCGCGCGCCAGCCCGTGCATCGCCTCGGTAAATGCCGGATCCACGGCCAAAGACTCCCGGTAAGCCGCGACCGCCTGTTCCAGATATCCATCCGCCATCAAATCAAGCGCAGCATAGTAGTGGTGTTCGGCTTTCTGGCGGATGTCTTCGTCAGACATAGAAAGGAATTTCCTGGCGGAGACAGGATTCTAACACGGCATCTCACCCCGCACTGTCATCCCACTCCGCACTGTCATCCCGAGCAACGCGAGGGATCTTGGTATTTGCCCGCAGCTCCGATACGCGCGGGGCAGGCAAGAACCAAGGTCCCACGCTTCGCTCGGGAT
>JBAUYE010000224.1:0-2761 GCA_049584615.1 Candidatus Sulfotelmatobacter sp. | reverse complement strand
TGCTCGACGAGGAAACAGGTCAGAAGCTCCTGGGCCTGATCGCTTTGTTGGGGGCGTTGGCGGGGCTTGGGGCTACCTGGTTCATGGCACAGTCTCCCGGGCTGGCGTTCTGGAACATGGTGAAGGTTGATGGATTCAGCGTTTTCTTCCATGTCCTGGTGATTGCGATTGCCGCTGTCGTGATTCTCAGTTCATACGAGTACCTGGCGGTGCAGCGGATTCGCGCGGGGGAATACTACGCGTTGATTCTCTTCGGTGTAGTTGGCATGGCGCTGATGTCGTCGGCCATTGAACTGGTGCTGATTTTCATTGCGCTTGAGATTTCCTCCATCTCTTCTTATGTGTTGGCGGGATTTCGCAGGCGCGAGGCGGCAAGCGCCGAGTCTTCACTGAAGTATTTTCTCCTGGGCTCGTTTGCCACAGCGTTTTTCCTTTACGGGGTAGCGTTGATGTTTGGGGCCACGGGCTCGACGAATATCGATCAGATTGGCAGCACCTTGCGGGCCGGCCCGGTCCCATTGCTGGCATTCGTGGCGGTGGCTTTCATGTTCGTGGGCCTGGGGTTCAAGGTGACTGCGGCGCCGTTCCACATCTGGACTCCTGACGTTTACGAGGGGGCACCGGCGCCGGTTGTTGGATTCATGTCGACGGCGCCCAAGGCAGCGGCCTTTGCAGTTTTGTTGCGCGTCATTTTCGTGATCGACGTGCACGGCCTGGTCTGGGTCATCTGGCTTGCGGCCGCACTCTCCATGACTTTGGGGAACATGGGCGCTCTGGTGCAAGACAACGTGAAGCGGCTGCTGGCTTATTCCGCGATCGCGCACGCGGGTTATACGCTGGTCGCATTCGCAGCCGCGCCCGCTCTGGGAACCTCGGCTGCGATGTTCTATCTCGCGTCCTATGCCGCTATGAATTTGGGGGCGTTCGCAGTCGTCAGCCACTTCGCGAATGCGGGCGAGCGCTATGTGACGCTCGAAGACTACCAAGGCCTGGGCCGCAGCTCTCCACTACTGGCGGCCACGCTCACCATCTTTTTGCTCTCGCTGATCGGGATCCCAATGACTGGCGGATTTTTTGCCAAGTTCTACGTATTCAATGCGGCGGTGAAAGCCAACTTGATCTGGCTCACAATCATCGGCGTGGTCAACGGCGGCGTAGGCGCGTATTACTACCTGCGCATCATCGTGATGATGTATATGCGAGAATCGCGGAAAGAAGTGCCGGTGACTCCGGTTCCGTTCGCACTCGGTCTCGCGCTGGCGTGCTGCCTGGTTGCGACCATTTATTTCGGAATTTTTCCCAACCGCGTGTTGCAATTTGCTCAAGACTCCGCTCAGCAACTCGTCCAGCAGTCCGCGCCCGAGGTTCCATCTTCCACAGTTGTTTCAGGGGTTCCCGGACAATTCTAGAGGCGAACCTTGAACCATCCCAGCGATGGGGTTCCCCGACCCACAAATTCAATCGCGATCGTGTACCAAGGGGACGAAGAGCACCTGTTCGCGAAGGGAGATTGCGGGCTGACCGTTCTGCATCCGGATGAACTGCAACTGCTGGGAGCCGGGAGAACCGATGGGGATGATCATCCGTCCGGAGTCGCGGAGTTGGATGAGCAGAGCGGGAGGCAGATCAGATGCGGCTGCGGAGACGAGAATGGCATCGAACGGAGCGGCGGCGGCGAGGCCGAGCGTGCCGTCTCCGGTGAGAACTCGGACGTTGGTATAGCCAAGCTCGGCGAGAATGTTGCGGGCACGGTCCGCCAGGGCCGGGTGGCGTTCAATGGAGAATACCTGCGCCGCTAGTTCGGCGAGCAGAGCGGTTACGTAGCCGGAACCAGTTCCAACTTCGAGAACTTTATCGGCGGACGTGAGTTCAAGAGATTCGAGCATGCGGGCAACGATGTAAGGCTGAGAGATGGTTTGGCCGTCACCGATGGGCAAAGGATGATCCTCGTAGGCTTGGCCCTGGTATGGTGCGGTCACGAATAGGTGGCGGGGGACGCGAAGCATGGCGTCGAGAACACGAGGGTCGGAGATGCCGCGGGCCCGGAGTTGCGAGTCGACCATGAGTTGGCGCGAGGGGGTCGGGTCGGACATGAGTTGCGGCTTTGGCACGTCCGCCTTCGTTCTTATTGTTTGCGGTGGCGGATGCGCACGTCGAAGCTGACTACACCATTCTGGTCGCGGTTGCCGACGAGGGATACGTTGCGATTCACATAGTACTCCCCCTCGATTATCTGCTGCGAACTCTGCGAGACATTGGTGGAGTAGGTGAGGGACAGGTTGTTTGAGAACTGCTGCTCGATGGTGATCTGGGGGCCGTTGCTGATGGGATTGGTCTCGGTGGTCAGTCCTTGAGGATCGATCTTGATGTTGCTGGCGCCGAACAGACGGTCGAGACGGTTGCTGACGGTGGAGTTCAACGCCTGGCTGAGGATGAGGGCGCTGGCCTGGTCGGAAAATGCGCTCTGACCGGACTGCTCCTGGAGTTGCGCAGACTCCTGATTGGTGCGGCCGAGAGCGAGGAGAGCGATGATATCGGATTTAGGCAGAGGCGGCTCGGAGCGGTAATTAATGTTGAGCCGGTCGGGTGTGCCGGTTGCCGTGATGTTGAGGTCGTAGTTGCGGACGTGGCTGGAGGCTTGCAGATTGAATTGGGGCTCGATGGCAACCGGATTGGCGAATGTGATATCGCCGCGTTCGAGGGTAAAGCGGATGCCGTGGAAAGTGGCCTGGCCTTCGAGAATGTCGACCCGGCCGAGGAC
>JBAUYE010000223.1:0-10411 GCA_049584615.1 Candidatus Sulfotelmatobacter sp. | reverse complement strand
ATCGGTATCGCGCAGGACGCGGGCTACGCGGCGCAGCAAAAGGGCTGGACGCCGCTCATGGAGTTGACAGCCGGGATCAGCCTCAACCTCGGCATCTTTAACCTGCTGCCGATCCCCATTATGGACGGCGGCGTCATCCTGTTCCTCTTCATCGAAGGCCTGATGCGGCGCGACGTCAGCCTGCGCATCAAAGAGCGCGTCTACCAGGCGGCATTCGTTTTCCTGGTGCTGTTCGCCGTCATGGTCATCTACAACGATCTGATGAAGACGCTGCCTGGGCTCATGGACCGGCTCCAGTAGCGCTAACTCCAGAGGACCGCTTTCGCAGCGCAATGCATTTGCATTGCGCCCGACAGCTTGAAAGCCGCCTTCCTCGCTAACTTGCCGTCACTTTTCTTTCTGTTCCGCAATCCATTTGTCGGTGCGCGCCTCGAGCAAATCGAGCGGCAAGGTTCCGCCGTCGAGCATCTCGTCGTGGAACTTGCGGATGTCAAACTTGGGTCCCAGTTCCGTCTTGGCGCGTTCGCGGAGTTCGCGGATCTTCAGCTGGCCCAGCTTGTAACTGAGGGCTTGTGCCGGCCACGCAATGTAGCGGTCAGTCTCGGACTGGATGGTCGGCTCGTCAACCGCGCCGGACTTGCGCATGAACTCCACTACCTGATCGCGGGTCCATCCCTTCGAATGAATTCCGGTGTCGACAACCAGACGCACGGCGCGGAACAGCTCGGAGGAAAGCCGGCCGTAGTCCGAAACGGGATCCTGATAGAAACCGACCTCTTTGCCGAGTTCCTCGGCGTACAGCGCCCAACCTTCGATATAGGCGTTAAATCCAAGACCATGCAGGCGGAACTTGGGCAATCCCGTGAGCTGCTGCTGCACCGATAGCTGCATGTGATGTCCCGGGACGCCTTCGTGGTAAGCGACAGCCTCATCATCAATCATTGATCGCTGGGCAAAGTTGGAGGTGGCCACCACGACGCGGCCGGGGCGCTTGCCATCGGGTGTACCGGTGACGTAGTGAGTTGCCGCGGCTGACTGAAAGGGTGGTATCGCTTCGACAGTCACCGGCGACTTCGGAAGGAGCGTGAAGAGCTCCGGGAGTTTCGGCTCCATCTGGGCGATGTAGCGGCGGAAATCGTCGAGGATCTGATCAGCGGATGTGGGAATGTATTTGGGATTGGTTTTGATGGAGGCGCGGAAAGAGGCGAGGTCGGCAAAACCTTCCTTTTTGGCAATGGCGGTCATCTCGCCTTGGATGCGGGCGATCTCGCGCAGGCCGAGTTGATGGATCTCATCCGGCTTCATGCGGGTGGTGGTTCGCGCGTAGATGTCGTTTTCATAGCGCTTCTCGCCCTCCGGCAGCGAAGTGATAGAAAGAGTGGTACGGCCTTCAGGAGCGTATTCCGTACTCAGAAACGCGGCAAACGTCTTATAGGCGGGAATGACATCGGTATTAATTGCGTCGCTAATCTCCTGGGTCAGGCGCTTCTGGTCTTCGGGCGAAATGTCCGCGGGATACTTCTTGGTTGGGAGCAGAAAAGGGTTGGCGTCGATGATTCCTTGGCACTGCACGGGAAGTTTCTCGGCGATAAATCGGACGGGCATGAGCTTGTCCTTCATGCCGGCGCGAAGCACTTCGGTGGTCTGGGTGAGGACGCGGGGGATTTGGTGAAGGCGCGCGATGTAGTCCTCGTAGTGCTTGACGGAATCGAAGGGCATCGACAGCGGCAGGTCGGCGAGGCTGGTGTGGATGCCGTTCTGCTGATTGATCGGCATCTCGTACTCTTTGAGGTCGAAGTCGGCGATGCGCTGCTGGAGCACTCGAACCAGCAGATCGTGGGAGAGTTGGTCCTGATCGGAGAAGCCAGTGCTGGGGATGGCTTCAATCCGGGCAAGGAAAGTCTCGTCGGTGTTGTGGCGCCGCAGAATGGCGTCGAGTGAGTACTCGGCGAGCTTGTCATTGTAGCGATAGTCGCCGTAGGCGGTGGCGCGCTCGGGAAAGTTGCGGAGATCGGTCTCGTAGTACTCATCGAAAAGCGCGTTCTGGGCGGCGAGGCGATCGGCAACGGGCTTGAGGTTTTGAGCAAACATGGAGCTGGTCACCGCGACTAGGAGCAAGAGGCTTAGGGGAAGGCGCATGGTGCATGCAGGGTACCAGAAGGTGGTTGCTTGAAGAAATAGTCTGTAATGAGCGACCGGTTTCCGCGTGTTAAAATAGAGACTCCCATGGCCATAATTCCCCGCAGGAAAACCGCAACCGCCGTCGTCGGAGGCGTGCGCGTTGGCTCGGATGCACCGATTGTTGTGCAATCCATGACCAATACCGATACCGCCGACGTGCCCTCGACCGTCCAGCAGTGCGCCGCGCTGGCTCGGGCCGGGTCGGAACTGGTGCGGGTCACCGTCAACAATGAAGAGGCTGCCGCCGCCGTTCCACGCATTGTCGAGGAACTCGACAAGCAGGGCGTGCGTGTGCCTATTATCGGCGACTTCCACTACAACGGACACGTGCTGCTCACCAAGTATCCCGAGTGCGCCCGCGACCTCGCCAAGTACCGCATCAATCCCGGCAACGCCAGCATTGGACGCACCGGCGACTCGAATTTCCGCACCATGATCGAAGTGGCGGTGAAGTATCAGAAGCCGGTGCGCATCGGCGTGAACTGGGGATCGCTCGATCAAACCCTGCTCACTCGCATGATGGATGAGAACTCAGCTCTTGCCGAACCGAAGGATGCTCGCGAAGTTACCATGGAAGCGATGGTAGTGAGCGCGTTGAACTCCGCCGACCTCGCACAAAAATTCGGATTGCGCCCCGATCAGATCATTCTGAGCGCGAAGGTCAGCGGTGTACAGGATCTCATCGACGTTTACCGCGCGCTGGCCGCGCGCTGCGATTACCCGCTGCACCTCGGCCTGACTGAAGCGGGCATGGGCGCAAAGGGTGTGGTCGCATCGAGCGCCGCCATGGGCGTGTTGTTGCAGGAAGGCATCGGCGACACCATCCGCGTTTCGTTAACTCCCGCACCTGGCGGCGACCGCACGGAAGAGGTCCGCGTGGCGCAGCAGATTCTGCAGTCCATGGGAATGCGCAGCTTCACGCCGCAGGTTACGGCCTGCCCCGGCTGCGGACGCACCACCAGCACCTTCTTCCAGGAAATGGCCGAGCAGATACAGACCTACCTGCGCGAGCAGATGCCCACATGGAAAGGCCGTTATGTCGGCGTGGAAGAAATGAAGCTTGCCGTCATGGGCTGCGTGGTCAACGGGCCCGGCGAATCGAAACACGCCAACATCGGCATCTCCTTGCCAGGCACCTTCGAGGAACCGAAAGCCCCGGTCTACGTGGATGGACGCCTGTTCACCACGCTAAAGGGCGATCGTATCGTCGCCGAGTTCATCGGAATCCTCGATGAGTATGTCGACTCGCACTACGCGGCAAGAGAGACCCAAAAAGAAGAAGTGGCTGCAAGGAATTAGCGTCATCCGGCCTAATCTAACCTGTCATCCCGGGCGCCGCTTGCTTAGTCTCACGGTTCTGTCATCCCGAGCGAAGCGAGGGATCTTGGTGTTCGCCTGGGCCAGCTCACATGACGGCGTAGGCAGAAACCATGATCCCTCGCTTCGCTCGGGATGACAGAACCGTTCGGGATAACAAGACCGCTCCGCGCGCGCCGGCTACTGCCCAGGCATCATGAAAATCGGATTCTGGTTTGCCGGGTAGCCGTTCGCTTGTATCGGGCCGGCGCCGAAGGCTGTGGGCAGGTCGGTGACCAGGGTATCGGGGGACACAGTGCCGTCGCCGCTGCCGTTCGTGTTGCTGCCGGTTGTAATGATGTCGGCAATATAACCGGCGTCACATATGCTCACGTAGACATGGCTGCTGTCCGCGGACGCCGTGGTGAAAATCCGGAAGCGAGTGGCGCCGGGAGCGTAGAGAGCAGGCGGCACCGGCGAGACGCAAGCGGCCACGGGCGGAACGGTATATTGACCCACTGCAAATGGGGAAGTCAGTAGCGTAAGAGTAGACGCGTTTGCATACTCTGGCGCGAGACTGGTGGCGTTAAGCACGGTAAGGATGGGGATCACGCCTGTCGTCGTTGCGCAATCGCCTTGGCACTGGTAGCTGGCGACGTAGAACCGGCTGCCATCGGACAAAGCCGTCACCGAAACCGGGACCGGGGTACTGCACCCCGTGCAGGGTGTGGTCGGCGTTGTTTTTGCACTCAGACCGGCAATCGTCAGTTGCGCCAGAAGGCTTGGCGTATCGTTCGCTCCCCCGGTATCGGAAAACACATAGACTGCATTGGTCAAAGGATTGGTTACATAAAGTCGGTTCAGGTTGGGATCGAAGAAAATGAAGTTGGCTCCGGCGCCCACCGGCAAGCTGCTCGAAACCGTGTCCGTGGCAGTGTCGATCGTCACCAGTTGTCCGTCACCCTGGGTAAGCACATAAACTTTCTGACTGTCTCCGCGAGCCACTATCCAGACGGGGTTGGTCCCGGTAAAGCCGGTCACCGGGTTCGAAGATAGGTCTGCGACGTTCAAGCTGCTGACCGAACTGGTCGCCTGGCTCGTTCCCTGATTTGCCACGTAGAGCTTGGTGCCGTTCGGAAGCTCGGCCAGCCCCACCGGATTGAGCCCTACGGGAACCGTATTCGTCACTACGTTGGTGGAGGGGTTTATGGCGCTGACTGAATTCGTCCCGAAGTTCGCCACGTACACCGCACTGCTCTGAGTGGTGTTCACGAAGACGGGCTGCGACCCCGTGGGCAGAGGAACCGTTACCACCGGGCCAAACCCGGTCGCGAACGGGGCCTGAGCTGCCGGCGTAAACGCGGAAACTACATCGATCCCGCCCGTGTGCACGCTACCCGCACTCGTTACAAACACCCTTGAATTGTTGGGCAGCAGAGCGGCATGCGTAGGTACATCGCCGAGGTTGGGCGCACTGGGATTGGAGGTGGGAGTTTCCCCAATGATGGAGTCTCCCGAGACGTCGATCTGCAGGGCTCCAGCCGGATTGCCCGGCGCGTTGCTACTAATTGCAAAGACAGCGTGGAAGTTTGCCGGGATGGGAGGGGTTTGCACTGGACACCCAGGAATTCCGTTCTCCGAACAGGGAATGACCACGGGACGGTAGACCTGGCCACACGCCATGACCAGCAGGGTGGCAAGCACCATGGCCGCCAATCGGCCCACACGTCGAAGACTCATCAGCACCCCAAGGGAAAAGTTCTGGTGATACGTTTCTGATTACGCAAGGAATTAAATATTCTAACGGTTGGCCACGATCTGTGCCAGTAGGTTCGGGCTTCGGCGGTCAGGCTTCGGGCTTTGGCTGGCCTCACATATTTCTGGGATGCCGGAACGGTGGGGTAAGTTGGATGGAGTAGGTCGGAACAAGCAGCTGAAGCCCGAAAGCCGAAGCCCGAAGCCTGCTTTACCGTCCGCGCCGCGACTTGCCGCCGGCCGCGGCGGCTGGCTCGTCTGACTTGGCCGTGGCCGCCGGCTTTTTCTTGCCTTCCATCTGTGCCAGGCTCTGCTTGAGAGCAGCCATCAAGTCAATGACAGGAGCCAGTTTCTTCGGCTTCTCGACCGCCGCAACTTCTCCGCCCTCGAGCTTGGTCTCGATCAGCTTCTTCAGATTCTCCTGGAAGCTGTCTTTGTACTTCTCCGGATCCCATTCGTCCGCCAGCGCTTCGATGAGTTGATGCGCGACTTTTACTTCGGCTTCTTTCAACTCCACATCCGGCGCGCCAAAGCCCTCCACCTTCTTCACTTCGTCTGCGTAATACATCGTGTGCAGCATCAGTCCACCTTCATGCGGACGCAGGAACACCGTGTATTCGCGGTTATGCATGGTGATCTTGGCGATGGCGACATATTCGCTTTCCTCTAACGCTTTGGTAAGCAGCGCATAAGGACGTCGCCCGGCCTCTTCCGGCAGCATGTAATACGAAGACTCGAAATACACGGGATCCACGTCGCCCGCCTTGACGAATTCCAGAATCTCCATGGTTTTGGCGGTTTGCGGCTCGATCTTCTTAATCTCCTCGGGCTCGATGATGATGTATTCGTCCTTGCGAAACTCGTAGCCTTTGACGATGTCGCTGCGGTCGACCACGATGTTTTCAAGCGAGCAGATGTATTGCTGCTTCACTCGCGCCTTGTCTGTGCGATGCAGCATGTTGAAAGAGATGCCGCTGCTGCGCGCGCCCGAGAACAAGCGCACCGGCATGGAGATGAGCCCGAAAGTTAAGTGTCCAGACCAGACTGACGCTGCCATAGTTCCTCTCGCTCACTTAGGATGCAATACCGCACCCGGGGGACTATAAACCGCCCAGAATTGGGAGTTTAGCCTAGAAACCAGCTTTTAGTTGCACAAATCTTAGGGCATAGGGAATCGAAATGCGAAGCCGGAGGACGTGGGGTCCGCCGGGCATACACCCCAGCTGTTGTAGTTAACTGAATTGATTCCAGGTTTATGCCGGTGCTAGGCAAGGACCTAACCCAGCCTAGGAAGAGAATACCTTGAACGCCGAGCGACCGAATGCCTCAGTATTTCCCCGCTTTCGTGAGCGCGGCCTCAATGGTCGCGAGCGGCAGTACCAAAGTTAACGCAGCATCC
Organism: Candidatus Sulfotelmatobacter sp.; assembly: GCA_049584615.1. Taxonomy (GTDB): domain Bacteria; phylum Acidobacteriota; class Terriglobia; order Terriglobales; family Acidobacteriaceae; genus Sulfotelmatobacter. Next base: position 3,780 of record JBAUYE010000223.1, on the reverse strand, counting down.
AGCAGCGCCACGGCGCCATAGCTGGCATACCATGCTGCCACCCCTTCACTCTTGGCATCGATGACCAGCACGACGCCGCCAACCTCCGCGGCGGCCAGCAGGCAGCGTCGGCCCGCCGCAAGCAGAAGTTGTCCGCCAATTCCCTGCCCCTGCCACCTGCGATCCACCGCGAGGCGCGCCAGGCGGAAGCCCGGAACTTCATACCGAGCCAGCCCACGCCGTATGATCTCCGGCGTCCGGGCATAATCAACCGATGCAGGGCTCAGACTGTAGAAGCCGAGAATGGATTTGCTGCCAGCATCTTCAATCGCAAGGAAAGTTTTCGCACCACCCCGCTCGTGGCTCTTGCGGGCGTAGCGGCGCAGGAATTCATTCAGCGCTTCTTCGCCGCAGTCGAAGGTTTCCCGATCATGTTTCTTGTTAATCGGCTCTTCGTGCCATGTTGTCACGCTTTACGACCGCTTGGGTAGCGCCCGGGCGGCGGCCAGGAGTCTTGCATTCGGCGCAGGAGGATCCTCCAGCAGGTCGAGCACCCTCAAACTATCCCTCTCGGAGAGTTGCACGCGGTCCGCCTGTTCAATGACAGCCTTGGCAGCGCGCAACGCGTGATGGAGGACAAAATCGGTTAAGTCGGTGTGCTGAAGCGCCACGGCGCGCATGAGTAGGGCTTTTTCCTCGGCTCGAATCCGTAGGGACATCCGGCTGTTGTCTTCCACGGCTATTCTGGGCATAAGACAGCTCCTATGTGTACGCATTCAAATAGTACACCAGAAACAAACGAGGGTCAATGCCGGTTTGTGCACCTTCACTGGGCTGCGAGTCATCTGTGAAACAACGCCCTCGACCGGAGACGAAAATGACCGAACTGCGCTACCCCATCGGCAAGTTCCACTTCGACGGACCACCTACCGAAGAGCAGAGAAACAAGCTCATCGACAACATCTCCCAAGCCCCGGCCAACCTCCGCGCCGCGGTGAAGGGGCTTTCGGAGCAGCAACTCGACACGCCCTACCGCCCCGACGGATGGACCGTGCGCCAGGTCGCGCATCACGTCCCCGACAGCCATCTCAATGCCTACGTCCGATTCAAACTAGCCCTCACCGAGGAGGAACCGACGATCAAGCCCTACGCCGAAGACCGCTGGGCGCAGTTAGCTGACACGCGGGCGACTCCGGTGGAAGTCTCATTGGCGATGCTGGATTCGTTGCACGACCGCTGGGTGCGCCTGCTGCGCTCGCTCCCACCAGAAGATTGGAAGCGAAGCTTTCGCCATCCCGAGCTGGGCTTGGTGAGTCTGGAAAAGAACCTCGCGCTCTACGCTTGGCACGGACGCCATCACGTCGCGCACGTCACGTCTTTGCGGGAAAGAAACGGCTGGTAGAAGATTCGGGCTTCGGGCACCGGCTTTCGGGCTTCGGGATCGGCTTCGCTTCGGCGGTTCTCGGTTCCCCCGGAGCCCGACAGCCGAAGCCCGAAGCCCGCTGTTAGATGCCCAGCTTCCACAACAAATAGCTGGTCGCCTCTCGCATCACCGCATATGCGCGCTGCCCGGCGCCGTGCGGACGCGAATCAGGCCGCGGCGCAACATACACCGGACCAATGCGCTCATGTTCCAGCAGCCTCTTGATGCGGAACACGTGATACGCGTCACTGACGGCCACGCAACTGTGCAGTCCATTGGCACGCATGATGACAGCCACCCGCACTGCCGATTGAGCGGTGTCGGAGCCCTGGGTCTCGGCGATCAGGTTGCGCTCGGGAATCCCGCGACGCTTCAAATAATCGCTACCCACACCGCCTTCGCTGAAGCTGGGATCCAAAGCGGCCCCGCCGGTCGTGATGACCACGGGTGCGATTCCCTTCTCGAAAAGATCGAAAGCATGATCGAGCCGCGCCCGCAACACGGGTGAGGGACGGCCGGAATACTCCGCCGCGCCGAATACGACAATGGCATCTGCCGGGTGGACTTCCTGCAGCGTTCCCTCACGCACAATGCCGATTACTGTCAGGGCAAGGAACGAAACCAGCGCAGCCAACGCCGCCAGCCCAAGCGCCTCCAGCCGCAGCAGCCAGCGGCGTTGCGGATGCTCGTTCACAGAATCGTCAGTCATCCTTCGGCGTGAGTCATGCTTTGGCGTGTCATCCTTTGGCAAAGAACGTGGAAATTTCCCCGGCAGGGATCGCACCTTCGCGGATCACCCGCCAGCGCGCCCCATCGTCGGTGAGATCAATGATGGTGGAAGCCACGTCGCGGGGGGAAGTTCCGCCATCCACGATAATGCTGATGCGGCCCTGCAGCTGGTCGCGCACTTGCTCGGCGCTGGTACATTCGGAAGCTCCGCTGAGATTCGCCGACGTGGCCGTGATTGGAATCGCCGCAGCCACCACCACCGCGTGCGGAATCTTGGCATTCGGCACACGCAGGGCCACGTTGCCGGTGTTGGCAGTCACCTTCAGGGGAAGACGCGATCCGGCTTTTACGATGATGGTGAGCGGTCCGGGCCAGTATTGCCGCGCCAGTGCGTAAAATTCTTCAGGCAGCGACTTGGCCAGCTCTTCCGCCTGATCCACGCTCTCGATCAGCAGAGACAACGGTTTGTGGCGAGAGCGGGTTTTGATGTCGTATACCCGGTCGACGGCACGCAGGTTGAAGGGGTCGGCGGCCAGGCCATAAAACGTGTCCGTCGGCATCCCCAGCACTTCGCCGGCACGAATCTGATCGGCAGCGTACTTTACCAGTGAAATCTCCGGAGTCTCACAATTGATTTTTAGGATTTCGGCGCGCACGGCGCTCCCTTCCTGCATGTTTCCGCTTGGAATATTTTGTCCGTGGAACCTACCATAATACGGCAAAGGGCCGCAATACGGGTGGGGAGCGTATCATTCGATGACGATCAGCACTGACGATCAGTAGTAACGATCCACCGTGAAGATTGCAGTCAATATCCCGATGAAAAGGCAGTCAGAACTCTCGCTCAGCGCCCAGCACCGGCTGCGCCGCGTTGAGGGGCGCCACAACCCGCTGGTCAAACAAGTGCGCCAGGCATTTTCGCGCGCCGAACTCACCGAAAGCGGAGATTGCGCGATCGAAGGCTTGCGCATCCTGGAAGAGGCCATCCGCAGCGGCCTGCGGTTCAGCGCAGTATTCTTTCGAGAATCGGCGCAAGACCGCGCTGAACGGCTGCTACCGCAACTGGGTGCTCAGGTCGAAACGCTGCTGCTGCCCGACAAGTTATTCGACAGCCTCGTACCCAGCGAATCACCTCAAGGCGTGGCCGCGCTGGTGCGCCTCAAGGAATTCTCGCTCGACGATGTCATGGAGAAGGAGCGGCTGCAGATCGGACCGATCGTTGTGTTGGCCGGACTGCAGGACCCGGGCAACCTGGGCACCATTCTGCGCTCCTCGGAAGCATTTGGCAGCGCGGGAGTGGTGCTCGGCGAGGGCACCGTCAGCCCATTCAACTCGAAGGTCGTTCGCGCCTCGGCGGGATCGGTGTTCCGTCTACCCGTAATTCATGGGCACGCGAAATCAGGAACCGCAAAGCTGGAGGAGGTTTCTGAGAAACTGCGGTCTCAAGGAGTACGCCTAATCGCAACCTCCTCGCATAAGGGAACACCTCTCGATCAGGTAGACCTGAAGGGAGCGACCGCAATTTTCTTCGGCAACGAAGGCGCTGGCCTGCCACGCGAAGTGATGTCCAAAATGGACGAGGTGGTTGCCATTCCGCAGACGGCGCAGGTGGAATCGCTCAACGCCGGCGTAGCCGCGAGCATCGTGCT
>JBAUYE010000222.1:0-11484 GCA_049584615.1 Candidatus Sulfotelmatobacter sp. | reverse complement strand
ATTTCCGGCCGCGCCTGCTCCGAGTGGCTTTACTTACTTTGTTGGCCCTTGTTGCATGCATCTCTCCCTCATTCGCACAAAACAACGATCAAGGCAAGATTGTCGGAGGATACTTCGAAGAGTGGAGTATCTATTACGCTGGCTACAACATTGCGAATCTGCAACAGAATGGTGTGGCCGATAAGCTGACGCACCTCATCTACGCCTTTGGCAACGTGACGACGAGTCCGGCACCAGCATGCGCCTTTGCCGATACATGGGCCGACTATCAATCTCCATACTTGCCGAGCGTGAACGGTACTGCGTACGCAGGGCCGCTCTATGGAAATTTCGCGGCTATCCAACAACTTAAAGCACTGCACCCCAACCTGAAAGTGCTGATGTCTTTGGGAGGAGCGTCCGCTACCAATACTGCGGCCTTCGTCACCGCCGCCAGCACCGCTGCCGGACGCCAGGCCCTTGCCGCATCCTGCATCGACCTATTTATCAACGGCAACATCGCCGCGGGCATCACTGCCCCCGGTTTGTTTGACGGTTTCAATATCGATTGGGAATTCCCCACCGCAACCGACACGCAAAACTTTACAGCCTTGCTGCAGGAATTCCGCAGCCAACTGAATGCCTTAAGCAAGACGACCGGGAAGCAATATACCTTGTCGTTCGATGGGCCGGCGGGCTCGCAGAACTACGTCAACATCGATCTTCGCAAAGCCGCCGAGCAGGTTGATTTCATTACCATCGATGGCTACAACTATTCCGGCTCATGGGTCACGCAAACCAATGACGCATCGCCGCTATTCGATTCCCCCCAGGATCCGTTGTTTGGGCAGGATCTCGACATCAACGACACTGTGAACGCATATCTCAAGGCCGGCGTGCCTCCGCACAAGTACACGATGGGCATGCCGCTCTACGGCGCCGGCTGGACTGGCGTGCCTAACGAGAACCATGGCCTGTACCAGAACTCAATCGGCCCCTCTCCGGTTCTCTGGGCGAACGGAACAGGCTTGTGTACCGACCTCAGCGGTAATACGGCGGGTTGCGACACCCTGCTGACTCCCGGGCTCTTGACTTATTCGACTCTGTCGACCCTCACGTCGAATGGCTACAGCAATTACTTCGATCCGCGACGAGTCGCGGTATCGCTCTTCGACCCAACGAGCGGGACGTTTTACACATACGACGATCCCTTCTCGGTGTTTCTGAAGACGATCTATATCAACCTGAAGGTTCCGGGAGGTCTGGGCGGCGCCTACGTGTGGGCACTGAAAGACGACGACGCGAATGGAACCATGGTAAAAACCTTGGCTGCGGGCCTAGGGCGCTAGTTTGTAGAGGCCCTGGAACGTAAAAGCAGAACTCGGGCAAGCTGGCCGAACAGCCAGCTTGCCCTTTTGTGTTGATGGATTATTTTCCGGGCGCTTCGAGAACCGCGCTGACGAGGTCGCGCAAGGGCTTAATCACGGTGAAGCGAACCAGCGCCTGCGGTTTCTCGGCTTCGTCCAAGAGAGCCAATTGCTGAGCCTTCCAACCGGCTGCTGCGGGCAGTCCGGATGAAAGATGAGACACCGCCTCGAGACCTATCGTGCCCAATACCGTGAGTTGCTGAGCTCGCGGTTCTGCTCGCGCGAGTATGGGTGAGGCGACCATCAAGCGCAGGATTCCAGGTTCGGCGGCGACCCAAGCTTTGAAGTTGGCAGTCAGCTCGGCTGCATTCTGCAATCGAGTTTCGGGATTCTGCAGATAGGCGTTCACGCGCAGCTCGAAATTGTGGCGCGACGGCGGATCGGGTGGAAGAGCGTCTATCAGTTGATTCAGTGGCGTGAGTTGATTCGGATGCTGCATGTGTGCGCGCTGATTGAAGGTGACAGGCTCGAGCACGGATGCGAGGATAACGAGCGGATCGATCTTTTCGGTCCCGGCCAGCATGCGCAGGCTGACCCCTTCCTGCGAGATGTGGGTCAAACCCAGAGCTTCCAGCCGCAGCGACTCAACGGTGAGCCGGCGGTACATGTCGTCCACATTGTCTACGTCACGCGGCGACCAGAAGCGCTCGGCGATGGCGGCGGCGCGAGGCCAGATGCGAGAGTCAATGTCCCGCGAAGTGGTCTGCTCGTTCCACATACACGCCTCCCCACCGAGAATGCGTGCCTGCTCCTCTGGGCTCAGGCCGCTCGCCTGGGGCAGAGGATCCACCAGGTAGTGGGCTGCGGCGGTGCTCATGAGATTCAGGTAATAGCCCGCGGAGAGAATGCTGCTGTATCCCGCTTTCGCTCCGGCGGCCAGTGAATCGAAACCTCTCCAGCTCTGAACGACAACATCCTTGGGCAGATCGGGCGTAAGAATTTCGTCCCAGCCGATCATGTGCTTGCCATGCTTCTCAAGAATTTTGAGCAGACGCTGGTTGAAATAATTCTGCAGGGCGGCTGTGTCGCGGAGATTGTGCTCGCGCACAAAAGCCTGGATGCGCGGATTGGCCTTCCACTCTACGCCATTGTTCTCGTCCCCTCCGATGTGCATGAAGTGGTCAGGGAAGATGCCTGCCATCTCTGCGATAAATGTATCGAGAAACTTGTAGGTACTTTCGCGCGTGGGATCCATCACCGGATCGAAGACGCCGAACTCCCGCTCGATATGAAATGGACCGGGAGCGCTGGCGAGATCGGGGTAGCCGACGAACCATGCACTGGTGTGACCCGGCATGTCGAACTCCGGCACGACGCGGATGCCGCGGTTACGCGCATACGCAACAATTTCGCGGGCTTGCTCCTGAGTATAGAAGTGCCCGTCGGAGCCAAGCTCGGTAAGCCGGGGGAAAGCTCGACTCTCCATCCGGAAGCCCTGGTCCTCGCTAAGATGCCAATGGAAGACGTTGAGCTTAACGGCGGCCATTCCATCGAGGGTCCGCTTAAGAACCTCAACCGGCATGAAGTGGCGTCCGCAGTCGATCATGAGGCCGCGCCAGCGAAAGCGTGGAGTGTCTTGAATCGACACAGCGGGAAGGAAATAACTCGTTGCATCTGTCTGTATTAACTGTTGCAGAGTTTCAAGTCCCCGCATGGCTCCGACTACGGTAGCGGCGTGGAGGCGCACACCAGAGGGACTGACGTCGAGAGAGTACGACTCGTCTTCGTCGAGCGACTGGATCGCTTGTCCGGGGCCATCGACGCTCACAGCCAAGGCTCCAGATGCGTTCGCGGAAAGAGATGTTGGAATTGAAATACCGGTTTGTGTCTCGATTTGCGTAAGGCTGCGCGCTATGGCGTCGTCGAGTCGGGCGTCCCTGTAGTGGTCCGTGACGACTACCAAGGAGGATGAGAGGACAAGCCGCCCTTCCTGCGTAGAAAGATGCGACGGTTGCGGCATCAGAGTGTTGACGAACCCGGTGTTGGCAGATATAGCAACCGGACTTTGCGTCGGCGCTGTCTGGTTGGGCGCGCCCCCCGTCGACGCCGCAAGACTGGCGAGAATTATGGCAACTGCGAGATGCATCGTGGCCTCTTTCTACGGGCCGCTGGCTGCAACGCTTTTAGCGGAAACGCCGGATAAACAATGTGTGCCGTTCGGAGCGGTAGAAACCGACTACATAAATCGTAGCCTTGCCCTTGGTTGAATAGATAATCTGGCGAATGCGCAGTACTGAGGCTCCTCGGGGCACGCTAAGGAGTTCGGCAACGTCTGCGTCGGCCGATGTCGCATCCACCTCTTCGTCCGCATATGCCAATTTTGTCGCATAGTCATGCTCGAGAATCGCAAACAGCGAACTCCGTGCCAGAGGGGCCGAGGCGAGTTGGGGAAATTCGGCCGCGGACAAGTAGCAGGTTTCCAGCGCGAATGGGTCTTCTCCAGTCAGCCGGAGACGTTGGATCCTTACCACTCGACTGGCTGCTGGCAGCCCCAGCCTGGCCGCAACTTCGGGGTCTCCCTCAATCACTTTTGCCACCAGCACGCGGGAGCGCGGAGCTAAACCACGGCTCGACATTTGCTCGGTGTAGCTCATCAATTTGTTGAAGTGGATCTTGGGCACGGCGACGAAGGTGCCCGCTCCTAGGCGGCGTTCGACGATTCCTTCGTGCTCCAGGCCGGCCAAGGCGTGGCGGGCTGTCATGAGGCTCACCTTGTGGGTCTTGGCGAGTTCGCGCTCAGACGCCACCGCATCCCCCGGCCTGAGGCTGGCGGAAGAGATACGATTGCGGATCTCGCTTTGGATTCTTTTGTAGGCGGGAGTCCGATTGTGATGATTTCCAGACATAGTTTATTGCTTCCGGAATCTCTTGGATAGCTGCGCGCCGGCAAGTCCTCGATGCAAACTGCTTGAGTGCCTTATGCTATATAGCTTATTGAGAGGTTGATGTAAAGCTCAATTCCTGAAGGATGGCGTTTGATGGGGCTCACCCGCGGATTTGCGCAAGATTGGGACTGAAAGGCGCTACCCGTGCGGCAGATCAGAGTGTGGGCCAATGCAGAATCTGGCCGGCAATGAGCAATTCATGCACACTTCACGCAGGCATTTCCCGACTTGGGACTCGCTATGGAGTTACAGATTTTCCCGTTAGCGGGTCCTGTGCGGTGAGGGGATGGATTCCTGAAGCCAGAGTCGACCACTTTTTTCAGACTATTGCTTTTTTTTCTTGACTATTGCACATCGCGTGCTATATAGCATAGTTCGTTTGTATTAGGGACCAGTTTGTAACCCGGTTGGTGAAGTGCTTTCAGGAGGCACTGCAATGACGAAATTGACGTACCGAAGGCGTAGAGACTTGGGACAAGGCAACGAGTGCGGAACGGTGCAGAAGCTGGCTTCATTGCTAGCGGTCTGCGTAGTCATCCTCGGCCTGTCAACAGCAGGACTGGCGCAAGAGCTGGCGGCTACGCTCACAGGTACGGTGACCGATCCCAGCGGCGCCGTGGTGCCCGGCGCTGCGGTCGTGGTTCACAACAATGAGACTGGCATCGATCTTCGCTCGGTAACCACCACCGGCACCGGCAATTTCAATATCACGAACCTCCCCGCGGGACGATACACGGTGACGGTGAAGGACGCCGGCTTTCAGACGTTCGTGGCCAATGAAGTCGTTCTGAACGTGGCCGAAAAACACACTCTCGATGTGCAATTGAAGACCGGAAAAACCAGCGAAACCGTCGAAGTGACGGCCGAAAACACGCCCATCCAAACCACGACGGCGGAACAATCCGGCACCGTCACAGGCGACCAGATAACACAGCTGGCGCTGAACAACCGCAACTTTGAACAACTGGTGGTAATGCAGCCCGGAGTCACCAACCAGTTGGGCGATGAACCAGGGTTTGGGCTATCCAGCAACACCGCGATTTCGATCAATGGGGCGCGTATGGGCGCTAACAACTGGACGGTGGACGGAGCCGACATCAACGACAGCGGCTCCAATGGAACACTGCTAAACACACCCAGTATCGACGCCATCCAGGAGTTCACCCTAGAGCGCAGCAACTACGACGCATCTTTCGGGCGTAGCGGCGGCGGACAGGTCGTGGTCGCTACCAAGGCTGGAACGAACCGATTCCATGGCTCTGGGTACTGGTTCAATCGCAACAACTATTACAACGCGAATACGTTCGAGAACAGGCAGGCCATCGCCGACTCACCGGGCGGTTACGTTTCGGGCCTCTCGGGCAACGGGACCCCGATCGAGCGCTACAATGACTGGGGGTTCACCATCGGTGGCCCCATCGAAATTCCTAAGCTTTATCAGCCGACCAAGAACAGGACCTACTTCTTCTGGTCGGAGGAGTGGCGCCATTCCAGCCTCCCTGGCAGTACGGAAATCAACGTACCCACTGCGGGGCAACTTGGCGGCGTGTTCACCACCGCCCAGATCACGGGCTCGAACACGACACCGATTCCCGTCTTTCCCACTGGATGTGTGACTACGGCTGGAACGGGAGCGAACGAAACCTGGACGATTAGCCCCACCTGCTACAGCCAAAACGCCACTGCCTATCTAAACGCGTTTATAGCGCCCAACCCGCCCAACGTAGGCACTAACTTGCTGGATGAGAGCTACACCGAGTTGAACAACTTCCGTCAGGACATCATTCGCCTCGACCAAAACGTCGGCGACAAGGTCCGCCTATACGGCCGTTACATGCAGGACAGCGTGCCGGAGAACTTTCCTTTCGGGCTTTGGGGTACAGCGAACTACCCAGGAGCCGACCCGATCTCGCTGAACGCCCCGGGCCGTAATCTTGTTTTTAATGCTACGGCGAGTATCTCGCCAAAAGTGGTGAACGAAGTCGAATTCGGTGATTCCTGGGGAGCGATCAACGCGGCCTTGAGCGGCTTCGCTAATTCGCCATCCTTTACCAGCCAGCTTACCGGCCTCACTGCTTACCAGGATCCCTATGGACGCGCTCCTAATGTCGAGTTCGCCAACTCCCAATACACTGGCTTAACCAACGGAAACGGACCTTACTTCGAGAGAAATATCGACAAGAACATATTCGACAACCTGTCCATCCAGCACGGGAACCACACCCTCCGCCTTGGGTTTACCTCAATGTGGATGACGAAGACCGAGAACGCCACCAGCGGTGAGGCGACCTTCAACTTCAGCAGCGCAGTTAACGGTAATGACGCCTTCGCCAATTTCCTGCTGGGACAGGCTGACAGCTACTCGCAGCCGAGCAAAGACACGATTCCCGACCTCCACTACACAAACTTCGAATTCTATGTCCAGGACGATTGGAAAGTGACGCCACGTCTGACGGTGAATCTCGGCGTGCGCTACAGCTATTTCCCGTCGCCCACCGATGCCAACCACACCCTGCTCAACTTCGATCCCGTCGCGTTCAGTGCGGCCAATGCTCCCGTGATTGTGACCTCGCCAAATACTCCCAACGGAGACTTTGCGAGTGGAGATGCGGCAACCTACGCCAACGGCCTGATCTTTCCCACCGGCACAACCTGCTCTACTGCCCAGGCGATTCCGATGCAGGTCGGTGCGACTTGTTCGCCATACGGGGCTCGGGTCAATCCCAGCTCGAATAATAACTGGGGCCCAAGACTCGGTCTGGCGTATGACCCGTTCGGCAACGGCAAATGGGCAATCCGGGCCGGATACGGCCTTTTCTACGACCGTACGCTCAACGGTATTTGGGAGCAAAACGCCTTCGACGACCCACCGCTGGTTCAAACCACAACCGTCACCAACAATGGAACTTCAAGCCTGAACCTGTTCGACAACTATCAGCCGCCGGGATCAGTCATCCCACCTGCCCCTCTCGGTCCGAGTGGGTTGGTTACAACCGGATCGGCTTGGCCGGGCCAGCCGCCCATCTTCAAAGTGCCCAGCTATCAGGATTACAGCCTTTCGGTGCAACATGAAATCATGCCGAACACGGTGGCGGAAGTTGCCTACGTTGGTACGAAAGGTACCCATCTGCTGGGCGACATTGATTACAACCAACCCACGGTGGCGACTCGCGTGGCCAATCCTGGGGTCGGTATAAATGCCATTGCTCCATTTGCCGGATACGGGGGCATCACCGCTCGCGATCCCGTTTTCACCAGCAACTACAATTCACTGCAAGCCACGCTGAATCGGCGACTCAGCCATGGGCTGACGGTGGGCGTAGCCTACACCTGGTCGAAGCTGCTCACGACTAATCCTGTAGACCGCGCCTTGGGGACCCAGGACACCTACGACTTGAAGGAAAGCTATGGGTTATCCACCACGAACACACCGCAGATGTTAGCCATCAACTACTACTATCAGGAGCCTTTCTTCAAGGAACAGCGCGGCTTGGGATGGCTGCTCGGGGGATGGGAACTCTCCGGTATTATCACGATGCAGTCTGGACAGTCCCTGACCATAACCCAGAACAACGATCCGTGGGCGCTGGTCACGCAAACTACGTCAAACCAGGCTTGCACGATTACCGCAACCGTTACTTCTTGTCCGACTTACCCTGGCGGCATAGGTATCGGGCCGAGCTCAATCTACCCCCGCGCCAATCAATCCGGCGATCCCCACGGTCCAAAAACCGTCAACGAGTACTTCAACACCGCGGCGTTTTCAGACGCCGTCGGACAGTTCGGCAACTCGGCTCCCGGAGCGGTCCTGGGACCGGGCTTCCAGCGTTGGGATACGTCGCTGTTCAAGAACATAAAATTCGCCGAACGGGCCACCGTGCAGCTTCGGTTGGAAACGTTCAACACATTCAACCACGGCAGCCCTAACTCAGTTGTTACAAATGTGGATGATATCGGATCATTTGGAGAGGTCAACGGATATCACATTCCGCGCAACGTGCAACTGGGTCTTAAGATCACTTTCTGACGATCACATAGCCGTTGCCACAAGGCGCGCGCCCACGGCGTGCGCCTTGTGTTCTTCGCTCACCTATCGCTCAGGTTCTCAGGCCTTCACTGGCTCTCATTCCTCTTGATAGCCGCCGCTCTTCCCTTCTCCTGGATCGCGAGCGCTATCTTTTGTTCGTTCGCCGCTTCGGCGGTCTGGCCTAGCTGCCGCAACACTGTGCCGAGAACAAAGTGGGCCTCGAAGTAGTTGGGATCGATCTGGATGGCCTTGCGAAGGGGCTCAAGCGCCGCGCGAGGATGTTGCAGCGCCAGCTCTGTCTTACCCAAGCCAAACAAAGCTTCGGAATAGCGTGGATTCACCTCTAGGGCAGCCCGGAAATGAGGCTCGGCCTCTGCGGGCAGGGATTCATCCAGAAGGATCTGGCCAAGAATGCAATTCGAGACTGGATCGCTGGGAAAACGCTGCAACTCCGCCCGGTACTCTTTCTCGGCAAGATCGTTCTCGTCTTCTCGCCAATACTCAAAACCCAAGCCGGAATGGACTCCCATAAAGTTCGGGTCTGCCGCTTCGGCCGCTTGATATTCTTTGATGGCGTCCGGTCGATTCCCCATCTGATCGTAGGCCGTACCCATCATGATGTGAGCGGATGCCGAATTTGGATTCACCTGCATGATTCGAGCGAACACGCTCGTGAGCGCCTTGTAGTCCTTCATCCGCAGATACGCTTTGCCTAACATGTCGAGCGTCTCCAGATCGGAGGTCTGCGCCTGGTTTGCGCGTTCCAGATAGCTGGCGGCTTCCGGATAACGATCGAGGGCAAACAAGGACAGGCCGGCCAAGTCGAGAATCTGAAAGTCGGTGGGATACGCCGCAGATAACGGTCGAAGCAAGCGCCACGCTGGCGCGTACCGTTGGGCTTTGAAATAGGCAATCGCGAGATTGCGCTTTGTCGAAGGGTCATCTGGATGGAATTTCAGCGCTTCTTCGTACAGCGGGATTGCCTCGGCAGGTTGCCCCATGCGAGCCAACACAATTCCCAGATTGTTTAGCGCAGCAAGTGAATGCGGATCGATCTTCAATGCGCCTCGCAGAGCTTCCGCTGCAGCCGCATTGTCACCCCTATGCATCGCTACCACGGCCTGTTCGAGGTCTGTGTGCAGCTGAATTTCCTCGCCGGTTGGGGTCGGCGGGTTGTGCGGCGCTTGCGCCTGAGCCAGCACGCAATGCGCGATGAGCAGCGACATTGCCCAGGCACTCGCGACCTGCCAGGCGCGCATTTGCATCTGCATACGCCAAATTCTAACTCACCGATCCACATGGCTGTGCGTTTCGGTCTCCAACTCTAAGCGTCAGCACCGACTTCTCCACCCCTGTATAATCGAGGTCTGCCTATGCGAGCATTGCTTTCCGTGTGGACCCTTTCCCTGGGGATAGGATGGCTGCTGACGGCGATGCTGCTCGCACAGTCTTCTCCAGCCAAGCCTCCGGTAGGTTCATCGTCACCAAAAACGCAAGGTCCTGGCGAACGATCCATCCCACAGTTCGAAGATGTCGCACAGAAGGCCGGACTGACGGTGTCGCACATTTCTTCTCCCGACAAAAAGTACATCGTCGAATCCATGAGCGGCGGGGTGGGACTGATCGACTGCGACAACGACGGCAAGCTCGACATCATCACCGTCAACGGATCCACGGTCGAGCGCTATCGCCAGGGCGGCGATTTAATGATCACGCTCTACCATCAGGATACTGATTCGAAGAGCAACGAACTTCATTTCACCGACATCACCAAGTCCGCCGGTCTTACTCACAAGGGCTGGGGCATGGGCGTGGCCGTGGCTGATTACGACAACGACGGCCTGCAGGATATTTATGTCACCGGCTACGGCGGCAACGCGCTCTATCACAACCTGGGCGACTGCAAGTTTGAAGATGTGACCGAAAAAGCTGGCGTGGGCGCCGGCGGCTTCAGCACGGGAGCCGCTTGGGCCGATTATGACCGGGACGGCCGTGTGGATCTCTTCGTCTCGCGTTACGTGCACGTTGATATCGACAACCTGCCGCAGTTCGGCAACGATCCACGCTTCTGTCGCTACAAGGGAGTCCTGGTGCAGTGCGGTCCGTGGGGCATGCTCGGCGAATCGGATTTGCTGTTTCATAACAAGGGTGACGGCACGTTCGAAGAAGTGTCAAAGAAAGCGGGCGTGGATGATCCTCATCATTACTACGGCTTGGGCGTGACCTGGGGTGATTCTGACAACGATGGCTGGCCTGATCTTTATGTGGCCAACGACGCCGGGCCGAACTTTCTGTATCACAACAAGCACGACGGAACGTTTGAGGAAGTCGGACTGCTGGATGGAGTCGCGCTCAGCGGTGACGGCATGGAACAAGGGTCGATGGGTGTCGACTGGGGCGACTATCTTCACGAAGGCCGGCTGTCGATGATCGTCACTAACTTTTTTGAGCAAGGCTCAACTCTGTATCACAACCTCGGCAAAGACAATTTCGCCGACGTCAGCGTGCGCGCCGGCCTGATGAAGCCAACTTACCCCCTCGTCAGCTGGGGCACGGCGTTCTTTGATATGGATAATGACGGGTGGCTCGACTTGTTTATCGCCAACGGCCACGTCTACCCCCAGGTCGACACGATTCCTGGAGGAACACCGTACCGGCAGCCGATGCTGCTGTTCCGCAATCATCGCGATGGAACTTTTGAAGACGTTTCCCAGGCGCTGGCCGGCATGCCTCCACAATCGAGGCGGGGCGCGGCCTTTGGAGACATTGCCAACGACGGCAATGTCGACATTGTGGTGCTCAACGTAGGCCAGCCGCCATCGCTCCTGATGAATCATAACGCCAGCCCGAATCACCGGGTCTTGTTTAAACTGGTGGGGACGAAAAGCAACAAGGCTGCGATTGGAGCGCGAGTGACGGTGAAGGCCGGAACGCTGGTGCAGTTCAGTGAAGTGCGCGGTGGCTCGAGCTACCTCTCGCAAAGTGACTTGCGATTGCACTTCGGTTTAGCAGCAAACGACAAGATGAGTGAAGTAAGCATTCGCTGGCCAAATGGCGAAACCGAAGTTCTACGGGACGTTGCAGCAGATTTCATTTACACCGTTGTCGAGGGCGCAGGGATTCAGCAGAAGGTAGCGCTTCCGCCTTTGCCGCCGCGCTGAGACCT
>JBAUYE010000221.1:0-4285 GCA_049584615.1 Candidatus Sulfotelmatobacter sp. | reverse complement strand
TTAGCTGTAATCTTTTTCGCCGCGCCGCTGATCTTGGACTTGATGCGAATGTCGCTGTGGCTTCAAATCTCGATGCTGCCGTGCTCGCGGCTCGGGGTTTTTCCGGTGTGACTGTGATTCCATCTCGACAAGAAGCCGAGTCGCTGGGATCTCTGCCGGTAGAAGTTTTGTTTGCCGGTCGGGATGAAAGTAAAGATCGTGGAGGAAAGAAGAAGGAAGAGAGGCAACAAGAAAAATCAGCCTATCTGCTCGCAACTCTCGAGCGCTGGGGCATCCGCGATCTACGCTCGCTGGCGGCGCTACCGGAAATAGCGCTGAGCGAGCGCCTGGGACAGGAAGGCTTGCGCCTGCAGCAACTGGCGCGGGGCGCGGCTTCTCGCACGCTGGTTCCGGTGGAAGCGCCGGCGGTGTTTGAGGAAGCCATCGAGTTGGAATATCCCATCGTGCTGCTCGAGCCGTTGGCCTTCCTGCTGAATCGTCTGCTCGAGCAGATCTGTGCGCGCTTGGCTGCGCGAGCTCTGGATACGCAAGAGTTACGGCTTTCGCTGGCGCTGCAGAATTTAACGGGAGTTGATCCCCAACTTGAAACTTTCGGGATTCTCAGCGAAAGCGATGCGTTGCATAACGAAGCTCACGCTCCGGCTCCGCATTTTATTTCCGGGCGGCAAAGCAAATTCTCTCGAACTCTTCGTCTTCCGCTACCGATGCTTGATGCCAAACTTTTTCTCAAGCTGCTGCAACTGGACTTGAACGCGCATCCGCCCGGCGCGCCCATCCTAAAGGTTCATCTTGCCGCGGAACCGGCGCGGCCGCGCTCGGCCCAAGGTGGCCTGTTTCTGCCTCCATCGCCGGAGCCGGAAAAGCTGGAACTCACACTGGCGCGCATTGCCGGACTCGTGGGCGAGCCGCGCGTGGGTTCGGTGGAGTTGCTGGATACGCACCGTGCCGAAGGTTTTCGCATGCGGCGTTTCACGCCCGAAGCAGCTCCGAAGATAAACCGCCAAAAAGTAGCAGAAGAAAAATCTGCCGTCGCTGCTCTTCGCCTGTTTCGTCCACTACTGCGTGCCACCGTGACTTTGGAGAACGGGGAACTGGCGCGAGTGGTTTGCTTGAAGAAAAAAGAAGTTCAGGGCAATGTGCTCTGGAAAGCCGGCCCGTGGCGCAGTTCCGGTGACTGGTGGGAGCGGGAAGCCTGGGCGCGCGATGAATGGGACATCGCTTTGCAAAATGCAGACAGTGTCGCTCTTTACCGAGTCGTGCACGATCTGCTCGGCGGAAGCTGGTTCGTGGAAGGTACGTATGACTGAAAAATTGAGTCATTGAGTGATTGAGCCATTGAGCGATTGGGTTGCAAATGACTCAATCACTCAATGACTTAATGTATGTTGAGCTTCACGCCCGCTCTGCGTTTAGTTTCCTCGAAGGATCCTCCTTGCCCGAGGAATTGATGTCGGCTTGTGCCCGGTTCCATATGCCCGCCATGGCGTTGCTCGACACTGACGGAGTCTACGGTGCGCCACGTTTCCATATGGCGGCGAAAAAATTAGAGCTCAAGGCGCACATCGGCGCGGAAGTCACCGCCAATCTTTCTCCACAGAGGCACAGAGATACAGAGAAAAGCAATCAACAATCAGAAATCAATAATCAACAATTTAGAAATTCCTTCGTGCCTCCGTGTCTCCGTGGTGGATTTCGACTTCCGCTTCTGGTTTCCTCCCGCGCCGGTTATCAAAACCTCTGTCAATTGATCACCAAAATGAAGTTGCGTGCGAAAAAAGGCGAGGGCGCAATGCAGACAGAAGAACTAGAGGAGCATGCTCAAGGTCTCATTTGCCTGACCGGCGGCGTGGATGGGCCGCTGGCCACGGCTTTGCAACATGGCGGCATCGAAGAAGCTCGCAGGCAAGTCGAGCAACTGATGGGAATTTTCGGCCGTGGCAATGTGTGCATCGAGTTGCAGCGCCATTTCCATCGGGAAGAAGAAACGCGCAACCGTGCCGCTATCGCGATTGCCCGGTCGCTCAATCTTCCTCTGCTCGCGACCAATGGCGTTTGCTATGCCACTGCAAAAGATCGTGAACTCTGCGACGCATTCACCGCCATTCGCCATCATCGCACGCTGTCTACCGCGGGCCGGCTGCTGGCGCGCAACTCTGAGCGTCACTTGAAATCTCCGCAAGAGATGCAGCAGCTCTTCGCCGACCTGCCCGAGGCAATCTCCAATACGCTCGAACTTTCCTCGCGCCTCGAATTCACACTCAACGACCTGGGCTACCAGTTTCCCCGATATCCCGTTCCCGAGGGCGAAACCATGAACTCGTTTCTGCGCGAGCGCGCATGGGAAGGTTTTCGTCAACGCTATGGCCGAACTTCACCTGATATGCAAACCCGCGCCCGTCGCCAGATTGAGCGGGAACTCGTGCTGATCGAAAAGCTTAAGCTCGCCGGATATTTCCTTATCGTTTGGGATCTAGTCCGCTTCTGCCGCGAGGAAAATATTCTGGCGCAGGGGCGCGGCTCGGCTGCCAACAGCGCTGTTTGTTATTCGCTGGGTATCACGGCTGTCGATCCCGTCAGCATGGAACTTTTGTTCGAGCGTTTTCTATCGGAAGAGCGCGGCGAGTGGCCCGACATCGATCTCGACCTGCCCAGCGGCGACGAACGCGAAAAGGTCATTCAGTATGTTTACCGGCGTTATGGAGAGCGCGGCGCGGCCATGACTGCGAACGTCATTACCTACCGCAACCGCATGGCGGCTCGCGAAATGGGCAAGGCTCTGGGGTTCGATCCGGAAACGCTGGCCAAAATTTCCGCCGCTGTCGCCACCTGGGAATTTCGCGACGAAAACGATGCGCTCGACCGCCGCTTCCGCGATGCCGGGCTCGACCTAAAACATCCCCGCCTGCGTAAATATTACGAGCTATGCCTTGCCGTGCAGGACATGCCGCGCCATCTTGGGCAGCACTCCGGCGGCATGGTCATCTGCCAGGGACAGCTTGACTCTATCGTCCCTCTCGAACCCGCTTCCATGCCTGGGCGTGTGGTGGTGCAGTGGGATAAAGAAGATTGCGCGGACATGGGCATCATCAAAGTCGACTTGCTCGGTTTGGGCATGATGGCTGTACTCAAGAATTCCATCGAGCTAATTAGTAAACATTATCGAGAGGAAGTCGATCTGGCGCATCTTCCGCAAGATGATCCTGAGGTCTATTCGGCGCTGCAACAAGCTGACACCATAGGCCTGTTCCAGGTGGAGAGCCGGGCGCAAATGTCATGCCTGCCGCGCCTGCGTCCGAAACGCTTTTATGACATTGTGGTGCAGGTCGCAATCATCCGGCCGGGACCGATCGTCGGCCAGATGGTGAATCCGTTTCTCTTGCGCCGCCAGGGACGGGAAGACGTCACATATCCGCATCCTTCGCTCGAACCTGTGCTCAAACGCACGCTGGGCGTGCCGCTTTTTCAGGAGCAACTGCTTCGTCTCGCCATGATTGCAGCCAACTTCACCGGCGGCGAGGCGGAAGATCTGCGTCGCGCCATGGGTTTCAAGCGATCGCAGGCGCGCATGAAAGAGATCGAGGCCAGGCTGCGCGCCGGCATGACGCAGAACGGAATTTCGTCCGAGGCGCAGGAGAAAATTATTCTTTCCATCACGTCTTTTGCGCTCTACGGATTTCCGGAGTCGCACGCCGCCAGCTTCGCGCTCATTGCATATGCCAGCGCTTTTCTGAAGTGCCACTATCTTGCTGCGTTTACGGCGGCCCTGCTCAACAACCAGCCTATGGGTTTTTATTCTCCGGCGACGATCGTGAAAGATGCGCAACGCCACGGATTGAAAATGCTGCCGGTGGATGTGACTTGCTCGGAGTGGATGTGCACGTTGGAAACAGCACCGAGTACCCAGTACCCAGTACCCAGTAAAACCCTTGTCATTCCGACCCCCGAGAGCGCACGAGGGGCGGAGGAGTCTCGGCACTTGGTACTAGGTACTAGGTACTCGCGACTCGCTCCGGCGCTACGCTTGGGATTACGCTATGTCCGCGGACTGCGTGAGGAGGGTGCTCAGGCTCTGGTGCGCGAGCGCATGCTTGCTCCGTTCGCGTCTATTCATGATCTTACACGCCGGGTTCCGGAACTTCGCAGAGACGAACTCACCACGCTGGCGGAAATCGGTGCGCTGAATGCAGTCGCTAGTACCCAGTACTCAGTACCAAGATTCCTCCGCCCCTCGCATTCGCTCGGGGGTCGGAATGACAAAAATTTTACTGGGTACTCGGTACTAGGT
>JBAUYE010000220.1:0-3968 GCA_049584615.1 Candidatus Sulfotelmatobacter sp. | reverse complement strand
GCGCAGGCGAAAGAGATCGACAGCAAGGCTGAGGGGGAACGGAGGAAATTGCTAGCGGACGCGGAGGCGCAGGCTAAGGTGATGGACAGCAAAGCTGAAGGTGAGCGACGCAGGTTGCTGGCGGACGCGGAGGCGGATCGCATCCGGGTGACGGCGGTGGCGGATGCGGAGCGACTGCACAGCGAGGCAGCGATATTGAAAGACAATCCGCTGCTGATTAATAAGATTGTGGCGGAGCGGCTCTCGGACAAGCTGCAGATCATGATGGTACCGGCGGATGGGAAATTCTTTTTCGCCAATGATGTGCTGCGGGGCATGGACTTGGCTAGTCAGGGCAGGCCGGCGGAACGAAGATAGTGGCCAAGAACCAGTGCCAGTGATCAGTGATCAGTGGCCAGTGGCCAGTATTTCGTTTCTCCACTGGCCGCTGGCCGGTCTCTCAACTCGAAGAAATACTCATCCACAACCGGGAACATCTGTCGCAACAAACTGCGGGCGGTGCGACGCGGCTGAAGCCGCGCCTTTTCACTTCACACCGGCGAAGCTGAGGGGTGAGATATCATGCAGACGATTCCCTGGCATCCTACAGGACCTGATTCGGATAGAGTTGATCTGCGTGGGAAAAGAAAGGTAATGATGTTTCGCCGCAAACTACTGGCTGTGTTCGCGTTGACGGTTTTTTTGTCGGTGGCGGCGGTGACGTTGCTGGTGTCGGCTGTGACGCGGCAGGCGTTCGAACGAAGTGAAGACGAACGAACGGCGGCGCTGGTGACGCAGTTCCGGCGCGAATTCAACCGGCAGGGCGAGGACGTGGCGCGACGGGTGGAGGCGATTGCGGCGTCGGAAGATCTGGGACGCATGGCGGTGAAGTTGAATCGTCCGCAGGCGGATGCAGGGCCTTATTTTGAGCTGGCGAAGACGACCGCGGAAAATAACCGGCTTGATTTTCTGGAATTTGTGGAAAGCGATGGAACCATTATTTCGTCTGCGCAGTGGCCGGCGAAGTTTGGGTACCCGGACGCCGCGGTGGGGAGCTTTGCTGCTTCAGTAGATCAAAGCGCGTTTCTTAAGCAGGAAGAACTGCAGGATGGAACGGCGCTAGGATTGTTCGCGGTGAGGGCGACGCGAATTGGAGAGCGTCCGGTATATGTGATTGGCGGCCGCCGTCTGGACAAATCTTTTCTTTCCGGGATCGATATGCCGGTGGGAATGCGAGCTTTGCTGTATCAGAATCGGGGCGAGCGGTTTGCGGCGGAGCTGCTGGTGGATCCGTCTGAGCCTGCCATGGAAAAAGTACGGCCAGCGGCCATGCTGGAACCTTTGGTCGATGCGGTGCGGCAGTCCAAGGAAGAAGCGAGCGGCCTGGTGCCTTGGTCAGGGGATGGGGCGGAGGATGAAGTGTTTCATGCCATTCCGCTGCTGGGTGCTGGTGCAGGCAAGGATCGTCCGGTGCTGGCGATATTGTTGATTGGGAATTCGCGGCGAAGTTATGTGGCGTTGATGCGGCACATACGCTCGGCGGCGTTGATAGTCGGAGGCGGAGGAATTCTGCTGGCGATTTTACTGAGCAGTTGGGCAGCAGGGCGGGTTACGCGACCGGTGGAGCAGCTGGCGCACGCAGCGCAGGAAGTCGCCGCGGGCAATTGGAATGTGCGAGTGGATGTGTTGGGCGACGACGACCTAGGGCAACTGGCGGATTCTTTTAATCGAATGACTACGGAGTTGCTCGGACAAAAAGAACGGCTGATGCAGGCGGAGCGGGTCGCGACCTGGCGGGAGCTGGCGCGGCGGCTGGCGCATGAGTTGAAGAATCCGCTGTTTCCGCTGCAGCTTACGGTGGAGAATCTGGTGCGAGCGCGGCAACAGACGCCGGAGCAGTTTGAGGAAGTGTTCCGGGAGAGCTCGCGGACGTTGTTAGCGGAGATTGCGAACCTGAAGGGGATCATTGGACGATTCAGCGAGTTTTCGAAAATGCCTCAGCCGCAATTGCAACGGGTGCAGGTGAATGAAGTGATTCGCGACGCGCTGCAACTTTTTCAGGCGCAACTGGAAGCACCGGGACGTGCGAAGATCAGTTGCGACTTGCAGCTCGATCCGCACCTCGGGGCGATCTCGGCAGATGCGGAGTTGTTGCACCGGGCAATTTCAAACCTTGTGCTGAACGCAATGGATGCAATGCCGCAGGGCGGGACGCTGACGCTGCGGACGCGCGACGATGGCGGCCAAGTGGTGATCGAGGTTGCGGATACGGGAGCGGGGTTGACGCCGGAAGAGTGTGAGCGAATCTTTACTCCTTATTATACGAGCAAGGAGCATGGAACCGGACTGGGGCTGGCCATCGTACAGTCGGTGGTGAGCGATCATGGAGGGAGAATCCACGTGCAGAGCTCGCCGGGGCGGGGGACAACGTTTGTGATTGAGTTGCCGCGGAATGCGGCGTCCGCGCAGAACGCGGGATGAGGTAATCCAGAAATCAGAGGACGGTTGCCGACAAGAGCACATTTGCTGATTGTGGATGACGAGGCCAACACGCTGGCGTCGCTGTCGCGGGCATTCCGGCTGGCTGGGCACGAGGCCACGGTGTGCGACAACGCGGGCAAGGCGCTGGAACTGGCCAAGGCGCAGAACTTCGATGTGATCCTATCGGATGTGGTGATGCCTGGAAAAGGCGGACTGGCGCTGCTCGAGGAATTGAAGGCGCAGGGAGTGACGACGCCGATGGTGATGATGTCTGGGCAGGGCGACATTGAAACGGCGGTGCGGGCTACGCGGCTGGGTGCGCTGGATTTTCTGGAGAAACCGATCTCCACCGAAAAACTTTTGCTCACGGTGGAGAATGCTCTGAAGCTGCAGCGGTTGGAGAGCGAAAACCGGCAACTCAAGCAGCGGCTGGGTAAGCATGAGATTGTGTGGCAGGGCGTGGCCATGCAGCGCGTGATGGCGCAAGTGGAGCGCGTCGCGGCCAGTGAGACGAGGATTTGCATCCTGGGGGAAACCGGGACTGGGAAAGAGCTGGTGGCGCGGACGATTCATGAGCGCAGTGCGCGAGCCGGAGGAGCCTTCGTGACATTGAATTGCGCGGCGGTCCCGGCGGAACTGATTGAGTCGGAACTTTTCGGGCATGAGAAAGGATCGTTCACGGGAGCGGGAGGCCGGCATATTGGAAAGTTCGAGCAGGCGGATCATGGGACGATTTTTCTGGATGAGATCGGCGATATGCCGCTCGCAATGCAGGCCAAGCTGCTGCGGGTGCTGGAAGAAGGAGAAGTGGAGCGCATTGGAGGCGAGAAGCCGGTGAGCGTGGATGTGCGGGTGGTGGTGGCGACGCATCGCGATCTGGAAGCGCGGGTGCGGGAAGAGAAATTCCGGCAAGACTTGTTTCATCGAATTTATGTTTTTCCGTTGCTGCTGCCGCCGCTGCGCGACCGGCGCGAAGATATTCCGTTGCTGGTAGGGCATTTCGCGGCGCAGGTGAGTGCTCAAAATGGATGGAAGCCGGTCCCGTTTACAGCGGAGGCGATGGCGGCGCTGCTGGCGTACACATGGCCCGGTAATGTACGGGAGTTGCGCAACATGGTGGAGCGGTTGATGCTGCTGGCTACCGACGGGCAAGTTGACCTCGCGACTGTCGAGATCGCCATGCCTAAGAGTGGGAGCGCTGGCGTTGCCGTTTCTTCTGCATTCGCGTCGGGGGCGCTGGCGGAGCGCGTCGACGCTTTCGAGCGGGAAGTGATTCTGGCGGAATTGAAGCGGAGTCACTCGAACGTCAGTCTGGCAGCCAAGTCGCTGGGGTTGGAGCGAAGCCATCTTTATAAAAAGGCTGAGCAGTTGGGGATTGATC
This sequence comes from Candidatus Sulfotelmatobacter sp., assembly GCA_049584615.1. Lineage (GTDB taxonomy): Bacteria > Acidobacteriota > Terriglobia > Terriglobales > Acidobacteriaceae > Sulfotelmatobacter. The sequence continues at coordinate 127 of JBAUYE010000220.1, read as the reverse complement.
TGCGCGCGATGCGGCGGGAACAGGGGTCGCAGGAATAGTTCTCTTTCAACATACACACGCGTTTAGGAGACACCGTTGATCAAAACGGATCGTCGTTGGATAGTCTGGGATTTCTTGTTCGGCTCAC
>JBAUYE010000219.1:0-3974 GCA_049584615.1 Candidatus Sulfotelmatobacter sp. | reverse complement strand
TAGCAGCGCGCATCAGACCCCTGTTGAGAGCCGTTCTTCAGGAAATGCGCCCCTCAGGTTTTTGGAGCATGAGCTTCGCCGTTGTTGCAGAGGTCAATTAATTCAGGCAGGGGCATCACGGTTTGCCACATTAATCAGCGTCCGCCTTGGCCCAGTTCTGGCTGCACGATCGCCAAGCCCGTCGTCCGTTTTCATCGCGCACAGCAAGGGCCTCTCTATACTCCACCAGTCGATTGAGCACCGTCGTGACCGTATTAGCCGGACTCTTGTGGTTCAGAAACACTAGCGGGATCCGTCGCCGAACCAGTTCGCAGACTTCATGGGCGTCCAGTGGTCGGTCAGCCTCCATCAATACCGTGCGACAGGACTTGGTGAGTCCCAGTTGTCGTCGTCTGCTTTTCCGACCGACCAATTCCAATAACTCTTCACTGAACCAATCATCGCCAAACAAGCGGGCCAGCCCCTCAATCGTTTGCTTCAGTGTTCGGATCCGCTTCGTAATTTCAGCCCGCTGCTGCAGGAGTTGTCGCAGATCTTCCCCTGCGACTTTCACAAGTTCCTGCATTTGCGAGTTGCCATTTCCCGCGGATTCCTCCGGCCCAGGTTTCAGTGCTGTTTCGCTGTCTGAGGTCGATAAGGACTGCGGAGCTGTGGCCGTCTCAGTTTGCATTTCAGTGCTCGACACCGGGATTGTGCGAATCGCTACGTCGATTTGGGTTCCTCTGCCGCGTGCAAGACACAGTGTCACGACTGGCCGTGAAACCGAGGCCAAACATTTGCATGACGTTAGTGTTAGCAATTAGCAAACCAGAGTGCAGTGATCGATTTTTCAGTCGTTTACATCAATACTCGAGTCCGCGGTTATGAAATGCTGAATGGCACCCTGGACGGGTTCGGACATTTAACCTGCGCGTAGCGTCGCGTGTCTGTAAGACTGTGATCTTGTCATGTAGGACTACTCCAAACAGGAGATGAATGTCCAACGCTCCAGATTTCGGGAGACTTTCTGGGCTTGACCCTGGGGAGTCAACGTTACATACTGGTTGGTATGTCGGCAGCACGCAAGAATCCGAAACGCAGAGCGAGCAGGCCGCGCGATCCTGAGCGCACGCGAGAGCGCCTGTTGCATGCGGCATTTCGTGAGATCTACAGATCGGGTTTCCAAAGTGCCAGCCTGGACACAATTCTGGCCTTAGCTGGCGTCACCAAGGGAGCGCTGTACTACTACTTCAAAAGCAAGCAAGGCTTGGGATACGCCGTCGTCGAAGAGGTCATCGCCCCCCACACCTACGGCCAGTGGGTGCGCCCTCTACAGAGGGGCAAGCATCCTATCGACGCGCTGATCGGGGCTGTTCGAGCTATACCCGTTCGGCCCGCGGATGTACGGGGCGGCTGCCAGTTGATCAATCTCGCGCAGGAAATGTCACCTCTTGACGCGGGATTCCGGAAGCGGCTGGCGACAATCTTCGATGCCTGGAGGGAAGCCGTTGCCTCCGTTTTGCGAGAGGGCCAGAGCGACGGAAGCGTTCGCCGGGACGTGGAACCCGGTGACGCTGCTGGTTTACTGATCGCGATGGTCGAAGGCTACGGCTCGCTGGCAAAGAATGCACAGGATCCGAAAGTGATGAAAGCGGGGATCAAAACAATCGTGGACTGGCTGCGATCTCTGCGCTCACCGGGCAACCGCAAGCGGGTCTGATCGCATCGGTGCTAAAGGAAGAGTTCGACTATGTTACATACCAACCGGTTTGTAGGCTTGGCGATTTCGCATCGACTGCCAGTCACACCGGGGCGAGAGCAGACGATGGGCTGAGTAAAGGAGAACAACGATCAGATCTGTCCCTCTGAATGACGACTGCGGTGAAATTCAGCCAACACAGGAGGAAGTGATGAACCGAAAGAGATTCCAAGGGATCGCCTCTTTAAGTGTCGCACTGATTCTGATTCTGGGCGCGGGCTGGCAAGCGCGAGCACAGGACACCAAACGACCGTATCCCAGCATGGCTCCACTTGAGCAGTACCTGATGGATCGAGACGCCGAGATTGCCTTGGCGCGCAGCGCGGCGCCGGAGGCCATCTCACGCGATGCCGACGTCCTCGTCCTCGGACGGCATGGCTATGAAACCGCAGTCAAAGGCAAGAATGGTTTCGTATGCGTCGTGGAGCGAGGGTGGACGGGCTCATTCGATGGTGTCAATTTCTGGAACCCTAAGATGCGAGGTCCGATCTGCTACAACCCACCGTCCGTCCGCTCTATCCTGCCGATGACTTACAAAAGAACGGAGATGGTATTGGCCGGCCAATCCAAGGCTCAGATGCTCGAGGGCATCAAAGCATTCATAAAGCAAGAGCTGCCGCCCCTCGAACCTGGAGCCATGTGCTACATGATGTCGAAGGAACAGTACCTTAACGATGGCAGCCACCCGAACTGGATCGCTCACCTGATGTTTTACACGCCTCTCATGGACGGTACCCTTTGGGGTGCAGATCTGTCCCACTCTCCCGTCATGCTGGCTCCACAGTTCGGTGGCAATCCGGAACCAATCGACGTATTCATGGTCCCCGCAGGCTGGTGGTCGGATGGAACGCCGGACCCAGTCAAGTTGGACAATTAGCAATGCGGAGGAGTGTGACTGGTGTGTTCTGAAGAAGAAGGAGTTGGCGGCAAACCACAGCGTTCTTTATTTGAAAATCGCAAGCCACACTGGTGATCTATGAAAAACATGTTGTGTTCTGCCTTAGTTCTGATTACTTGCCTTGCGCTGCTGGCCGCCGCCCCTTCAGAAAAAGTGCCCAAGCCGCAATATGACCAGAAGGGCCTGCTTATCCGGCCTGCCGACTACCGCGAATGGATGTTTCTCTCCGCTGGATACGGCATGAACTACAGTCCCGCGCCCGGCAGCCACGAGATGTTCACCAACGTCTTCGTGCAGCGCTGGGCTTACGACGAATTTGCGAGCTCCGGGAAGTGGCCGGAGCAGAGCATGTTCGTGATCGACGAACGGGAAGCGGCGAGCCGAAGTTCCATCAACCAACAAGGCCACTATCAGACCGATCTCACGGGCCTGGTCGTGGAGGTGAAAGATTCAGTACGGAATCCGGGTAAGTGGGCATACTACGTTTTCAACCCCGACGGCAAAACGGCTGAGGCCATGCCGAAGGGCAACCCCTGCTGGTCGTGCCACGAGAATCATGCCGCAGTCGAGCATACGTTTGTGCAGTTCTATCCCACTCTGAAGGTGGTGGCGAAGAAGTTCGGGACGTACAACGAGACGCGGGAACAAGTGACGGAGGCGAAGTGAAAGAGGCCGCAATGAAGGAGCGGGATGAACTGGAATTATATGCCGATTAACGAACCTGCAGTGACGATGGACTTCGGGCCCAGGAGCAATAACGAAACCGCTAATGGGGGTTTCTTGGATAACGTCGATCCGCATATTAGTGAAGTCGTAAAAGCTGTGTGTGAAGAACTGCCGCTGCCAAGGCGGCCTGCACGGACGCTTGCGGTAGGAACGTCTGCGCGGATTGCGATCAAAGCCAAGAGGAGAGTTCTCTTCATCGATGCGGCGGACGTTATCGTGGTGGAGGCCAAAGGAAAGTATGTCTTGTTATTGCATACTGCAAGTTCGCACATGTTGCGCGAGTCTATCTCGACCATGGAGGAAAAGCTCAATCTGCACGGGTTTGTGCGAATTCATCGATCTGTGCTGGTGAACGCGGCAATGGTGGAGGAGATGCATCCATTGCCTACAGGCGAGTATGTGCTCCGCGTGCGGGGAGGAAGGGAATTCACAGTCACTCGTACTTACAAGAAGAACCTGCAACTCCTGGCACAGCTGTGGATCGGTATGGAGGATTTTCTTGCCGAGTAGGCTGCTGTTATCGGCCTTGCTGTACGCGCGGAAATCCCGAGTCATTGGGCACGCACGACTTTCCAGAAACTCGCTTTTGGGAGATCAGTGATGATGCTCCCC
>JBAUYE010000218.1:0-10099 GCA_049584615.1 Candidatus Sulfotelmatobacter sp. | reverse complement strand
GTCGAAAGAATCCTTCTTGTAGACGTGGTGCTGCGTTCTGATGGTGCATTGGTAGCAACGGTACTGCTTGCGGATCGTGGACTTCACTTGCACCCTGAAAATTCGGGTGCTCTTGTGGTGCACGATGCAATCGTATCCGGATGGCTCTCCCCAGGGTCTGGCCGGGCGCAATCCCTCCTCGATGGCCCGCAACGCGAAGCACATCTCGGCCCATGCTCCCCGATCTTTGGAATTCTTGATGTTCATCCCGCGAGGTTTTTTCACGCGCTTGCCCTCTTTTCACAGGTCGGCTGACGATTTTGTCGAAAATGTGCCCCAACGAAAAACGCGGCCAGTGGTGGCCGCGCCGCGCTATTTTGGGAACATAGTCCACTTTTACATGCCCTTGAGGGGACGTAAAGTCTACTAAAGTAGACACCACGAAAGTAGGCAGGTCCTCACAAATTCCCCCAGCGCCTTTAGCGGGAGGGTTGGCGGAGATGTGGGAGAACTCCCTGAAGCGGCTGAGGTAGGGGTGGGAGTGCAGGGGTCCTTCGACTGCGCATGCGGATTCATAAAGCGAATCCGCATGCTCCGCTCAGGATGACAAGATGTATGCAGACACGGTTTACTTCCTGGTGGTTTTCTTCGGTCCCCGACGGGATTCGTGGACCAATCGCTCCACGTCCCCTTCGCGAAGGCCATGCTCTTCGGCGCGCTGTCGGCCGTAGGCATTGGCCTCGTCCCACCACGCGCGCCGGTCGTAGTGGCGGAGCGCCTCTCGAACCAGTTCACTCATGGTGCGGCTCTCCCGTTTGGCAATGGACTGAGCCCGTTTCAGCATTTCAGGCGGCAAGGTTACGGACAGAGTGCGAGTTCTTCTCATGCTAAGTATTATAAAGCATGATTTAGCAATACCATGTAAGAGAGCTCTAACGGGATACGACCGTGGAATCCCACCCGTCGCAAAGAGCGCGAAGGATGGGGCACCCGACGAGAAATGGGGGGCACCCGGTACGTGTTACTACTTTTTCTGTTTTCGGGGGCGCTTTGGCGGCACGGCTGGAAGTCGTGCTCTTCCCGATCCGGCGCTTCCGCGACCGTCAGGACTAGGCAGTCGGTCGAGCATGGGCTAGGACAGCAGATTCCTCCTGTCTCGCTTCGCTCGCGCGTCGGAATGACAAGGAGTTTGGGTAGCCGTATGCAAAACCGAGTGGGGCGGCTTGTGCCGCCGCGCTTCAAAGTCAAAAGCAGCGGGCGGGGGGGTCCGGCGCCTAGAAATCCCAAGCGGGCTGCGGTCGTGGACTCCCACCCTTCGCAAAGAGCGCGAAGGATGGGGCACCCGGCTTTACCGGGGACGCTAGAGAATGTTTACTGCGCGAGCTGCCAACAGAGCCACCGTGGTGAGGGAAATGAGCGATTGAACCATCATGAGGATTTTGGCCCAGGCTGATAATACGGGACAGTCGGTTGGTGAAAATGCGGTGCTGGTATTGAAGGCGAGAAAAAGGTAATCCACAAAACCTGGACTCCAGCATTGCTCTCCCATCTCGCGCTTGGCTTGCTGATCGAGAGTCATCTGGGGGAAAAGGAATGCTCCGTCGGTGTGTACGCCACGCAACTCACGCTCGCGGGGGCCACCTGCATCCAAACGCCAGTACCACGAGGCGAAGACCAGGATGTTGGTAATCCATAAGGCAGCGGCGGAACGCAACAGCTCCTTGGGAGACTGTCGATGCGCAGGTAGAGCCGCGACCAGCAGTGCAAGCGACCAGATCATGTCTACCGTCACGATGGAGCTCAGCAGATAGCCCAAAAACTTATTGAGACTATTTTTACCGCGCTGGCGCGCCCACGTCGTGGGAATCAGAAGCACTGCGACAACGACCAGGATCAACCAGTCGGGGCCGGCTGACAGGGATTCGGGCAGAGAAAAGCGCAATCCGCCTATGGCAAGCAGAGCAAGCATCACAGGCCAACGCGGCTCCAAATGTTTCGAAGAATTTGGCATTGGTACTCCATGGTGCGACGCTGACCTGAAAACAGTTCAGCGTCGCTCTGCAGAAGATTGTCGCATGATGGGCTGCTTGTCTGAGTCGGCCGGTGGTTAAACGCTCGAAAAAGCAAAACAGGGCGGCTTGCGCCGCCCCGCTTCAAAGTCAAAAGCAGCGGGCGAGGGCGCCCGCTCTACACTTGCTACGTTCCTTCGCTCCAGCCTGCCAGATATTCTTCCTGCTCCGGGGTTAGCCGGTCGATCTTGATTCCCATGGACTCGAGCTTCAGCTTGGCTACGCGCTTGTCGAGTTCGTCGGGAACCTTGTAGACCTTCTTGTCGAGGGTCTTGAAATTCTTGACCATGTACTCGACGGAGAGAGCCTGGTCGGCGAAGCTCATATCCATCACTGACGCTGGATGGCCTTCGGCGGCGGCCAGGTTGATGAGGCGGCCTTCGCCGAGCAGATTGATTTTGCGGCCGTCCTTCAAAGAATATTCGTCCACAAAATTACGAGTTGTCCGCTTCGAGGATGACATGTTCTCCAGCGCGGGAATGTCGATCTCGACGTTGAAGTGGCCGGAGTTCGAAATAATGGCTCCGTCTTTCATCAGGGCGAAATGTTCTTTGGTGAGCACGCTCTTGTTGCCGGTGACGGTGCAGAAAACATCGCCGATCTTGGCGGCTTCGGGCATGGACATTACGCGGAAGCCATCCATGACGGCTTCGAGAGCCTTGGTGGGATCGACTTCGGTGATGATGACTTCGGCGCCGTTGCCGCGGGCGCGGCTGGCGAGTCCGCGGCCGCACCAGCCGTAGCCGGCTACTACGAACTTTGAACCGGCGAGCAGGAAGTTAGTGGCGCGGATAATGCCGTCGATGGTCGACTGTCCGGTGCCGTAGCGGTTGTCGAATAAATGCTTGGTGTCGGCGTCGTTCACGGCGACGATGGGATATTTCAGCACGCCTTCCTTCGCCATAGCGTGCAGACGGATCACGCCGGTGGTGGTTTCTTCGGTGCCTCCGATCACGCCTTCGAGAGCGTCGGTGCGCTTGGTGTGGAGGATGGTCACGAGGTCGGCGCCGTCGTCCATGGTGATGTGCGGCTTGTGATCGATGGCGGCGAGGATGTGGTTGTAGTACGTGTCGTTATCCTCACCCTTGATGGCGTAGACCGGGATGCTTTGATCGCGCACCAGGCTGGCGGAGACATCGTCCTGCGTGGAGAGCGGATTCGAGGCGCAGAGGACTACGTCGGCACCGCCGTCGCGCAGGCAGATGGCCAGGTTCGCGGTTTCTGCCGTGACGTGCAGGCAGGCGGAGATGCGGATGCCTTTGAGCGGCTGGTTCTTGATGAACTCCTTGCGGATAATCTGTAGCACCTTCATGGACTGGTTCGCCCACTCGATGCGCTTTTTGCCCAGTTCGGCCAGTTCCAGGCTCTTGATGTCGCTGCTGACTTGTGCTGCTGATGACATACGCCTCCTGTGGCGCTTTGCTGCTGAAAATTTTATTTGGTTACCTGGGTTACCCTGTTTCGATTCGCTGGTTTGATTGCCTAATGCTTTTTCAGAATACACGAATCGGGGGAAAGGTCAGCATGCCTAAATACTCTTCGGGGAGTGGCACCTTCGGCCTATTTCCCCGGCTGAACTTTGGTTAGCCGTCTCGCTGGCTCCGGCTAAATGTTTATTTGCGAACCGCTTGTGGAGCACGTTCTCCTACGCCTGCATCGCTAGCCAACTTCGCGGCTTTATCGGTCGCTTCCCAGGTGAAGTCGGGATCGTTGCGTCCGAAGTGGCCGTAGGCTGCCGTCTTCTTATAGATAGGGCGGCGCAGGTTCAGAGAATCAATGATGCCTCGCGGCGTTAGCTTGAAGTGCGAGCGGATCAAATCGGGGATGATCGCGGGATCGACTTTCTCGGTGCCGAACGTATCCACGCGGACACTTACGGGATCGGCTACGCCGATGGCGTAGGCGAGTTGGACTTCGCAGCGGTCGGCGAGTTTTGCGGCGACAATGTTTTTGGCAATGTGGCGCGCCATGTAGGCTGCGGAGCGATCGACCTTGGTCGGATCTTTGCCGCTGAAAGCGCCGCCGCCGTGGCGGCCCATGCCGCCGTAGGTGTCGACGATGATCTTGCGGCCGGTGAGGCCGGTGTCGCCCATGGGGCCGCCGATGACGAAGCGTCCCGTAGGATTGATGTGGTACTTGGTGTCTTCATCGAGCAGGTGGGCGGGGATCACGGCCTGAATCACATGCTTCAGAATGCCGGCGCGGAGTTCGTCGTTGCTGACAGTCTCGGCGTGTTGGGTGGAGATTACGACGGCATCGACGCGCCGTACTTTGCCTGTGGAATCGTATTCAACTGTGACTTGGGATTTGCCGTCGGGACGAAGGAAGGGAAGAGTTCCGTTCTTGCGAACCTGCGAGAGCCGCATGGTCAGCTTGTGCGCCAGCGAGATGGGAGTCGGCATCAACTCCTCATTCTCGTTGCAGGCGTAGCCGAACATCATGCCCTGGTCGCCGGCGCCGCCGGTGTCTACGCCCATGGCGATGTCGCCGGACTGTTTGTTGATGCTGGAGATTACGGCGCAGGTGTTGCAGTCGAAACCGTAGACGGCGTTGTCGTAGCCGATGGATTGAACGGTGCCGCGAACTACGTTTTGGAAATCGACGTAGGCTTTGGTGGTGATTTCTCCGGCGATGACTACGAGGCCGGTGGCGGTGAGGGTTTCGCAAGCTACGCGGCTGGCGGTGTCTTCGGCCAGGCAAGCGTCGAGGATAGCGTCGGAAATCTGGTCGGCGATCTTATCGGGATGGCCTTCGGTTACGGATTCGGAGGTGAAAAGAACGCGGTTCTTTGCGGTTGTGGCTGGGGCCAAGATTTGTTCTCCTTAGGAAACTGCTTTGGACCTTAATTTCTGGCGACGGTAGGGGGGTGCTGCTCGCGGTCACTCGGATCCCACAAAATACCAGGTCACCATCATACTATCGGGATCAATCAGAAACAAGATCCAGCGTTAAAAGTCCTCGAAAAGGCTAACAGAGGGTCCCTGGCCGCGCAATGGTTTTAGGGCTAAATGCTGCAGAATGAATTCAATAGCGGAATTGGCGTGGTGGACGGAGGGATTGGGGCGGCGAGCAGGTGCCGGCACACGACACTAGAGAGGATACGTCGCGGGACTGCCTGCGGCGTGGCCGCTGCTTTCAATCAGCAATAATCTCGACGTCAATGAGCGTAATGGCGATTTTTCCCCAATTGATCCCTTTGGAACGCAACCAACTTCCACACCTTCATTGACTTGCCCTGCCTCCAGTCTTAACATCTCAGCCCAATGATTGGCCAGACCATCTCGCACTACCGCATCGTCGAGAAGCTCGGCGGGGGCGGGATGGGCGTTGTCTACAAGGCCGAGGACACTCGGCTGCACCGTTTCGTCGCCCTCAAGTTCTTGCCCCAGGAAGTTGCCCGCGACCCCCAGACACTGGCTCGGTTCCAGCGAGAAGCACAAGCCGCATCGGCCCTGAACCATCCAAACATCTGCACGATTTACGACGTTGGCGAGCAGGACGGCCAAGTATTCATCGCCATGGAGTACATCGATGGCGTGACCTTAAGCTACAAGATCGCCGGCCGCCCGCTGGATCTCGATTCACTGCTCAGGTTCGGGCTTGAGATCGCCGATGTCCTGGACGCGGCCCACAGCGCTGGCATCATCCACCGTGACATCAAAACAGCGAATGTAATGATTACCAAGCGAGACCAAGCCAAGGTGCTGGATTTTGGCCTCGCCAAAGTAAGTCGCGACAAACCACGCACCGGAAGCGGCCCCGACGATCCCACGTTTGCCGATAACCACCTGACCACCGCAGGTGAAACTCTGGGCACAGTCGCCTACATGTCGCCCGAACAGATCGAAGGCAAGCCGTTGGATGGACGCTCCGACCTTTTTTCGTTTGGGATCGTACTTTACGAGATGTCGACCGGCCGGCTCGCGTTCGATAAGTCCACCAAGGGAGCGACCTTTGGAGCCATCTTGCACGAGCAACCGCCTCCTCTGCGCCAATTGAACCCGAACACTCCGCAGCGGCTGGAAGAAATCATTCAGAAGGCTCTGGAAAAAGACCGTAATCTGCGCTACCAGAGTGCGGCGGAAATGCGAGCCGACCTCCAACGGCTGAAACGCGATTCCGAGACTGGACGCATTTCTGCGACAGGCTTGCCTACTGTAGCCTTGGCAGAAGCACACGCGCGTCGGGTTGCGAAGCTCTGGAAGATTGTGGGTCCCGCTCTATTTGTCGCGCTGCTCGTCGTTGGGGGACTTTATTATCAGTATCGTCGACATCGAAACCAGCGCCTGACCGATAAGGACACAATTGTTCTTGCCGATTTTTCCAACAGCACGGGCGATGCAGTTTTCGACGATACGTTGAAGACGGCTCTCAGCGTTTCCCTGCGGCAATCCCCTTTTCTGAATGTACTCACCGACAGCCAGGTCGCGAAGACTTTGCAACAGATGACTCAGCCGGCCGGCACCAAGCTCACGCCCGAGTTGGCCCGCGAGCTCTGCCAGCGCGCGGGTAGCAAGGCCTATCTTGCTGGAGCGATCGGCAGTCTAGGCAGCGAATATGTCGTCGGCTTGAAAGCGGTAAATTGTAGCAACGGAAATACGCTCGCCGAGGAACAGGTTACGGCTGCGTCGAAGGAGAGGGTGTTGGATAGTCTGGGCGGGGCGGCATCCAAGCTGCGGACCGAGCTCGGCGAATCGCTGGCCACCGTGCAGAAGTTCGATGCTCCACTCGAACAGGCCACCACGTTTTCGTTGGATGCGCTCAACGCTTATGACCTGGCACTATCCACTTGGGATAAAAAGGGCGACCGCGACTCGCTTCCGATTTTCAAGAAAGCCATCCAACTGGATCCAGACTTTGCCATGGCTTATGGTGCGCTGGCAACAATCAACCACAATCTCGGAGACTCTGAGCTTGCCCGTGAGAATGCCACCAAAGCCTATGAACTTAGAGATCGCGTGACTGAAGCCGAACGGGAGGCGATTGAGGCGCGCTACTACTTGTATGTAACCGGCGATTTAGAGAAGGCCGCAGAAGTCTACGCTGTTGCAGTTCAAAACTACCCTGACTCTGCAGGTGCCTACAACCACTTGGCCAACGACGAACAAGAACTCGGCCGCTATCAGCAGTCGGTCCAAGACCTTCGCAAGGCTCTGCTGCTTGACCCGTCGAGAGCTTCGACATACGCAAATTTGGCGGTAGGCCTGCTCGCTTTAAACCAGGTCGAAGAAGCCTCCGCGGTTTTAGCGGAAGCCGACAAACGAAGCTTGCAGACCGACATCCTACTGCAAGCCCACTACTGGGTAGCCTTTCTACGTAACGACGAAAAAGAAATGGAGCGCCTGGTTCAGCGGTCATCTGATCTGGCCGGAGCTCAGGCTATTCTTCTATCCGAGCAATCCAACACCGCGGCCTACTACGGACATTTCGAAAAGGCCCGAGAGTTTTCGCGTGCCGCCGAAAATCTCATGGAACGCGATGGAAACAAAGAATTGGCCGCCAGCTACCTGGTTCAGGCAGCCGTTCGCGAGAGCGAAGTCGGAGAGTTCGCGCGGGCTCAACAATATGTTTCCCAGGCGCAGAAGCTCTCGCACGGGCAGGATGTCGCAACGCTTACCGCTGTCGCTCTAGTTCAAATCGGAAGCGTCAATCAGGCCGAAGCCCTCTGCCACGAGCTAGACAAACAGTGGCCCGAGGGCACAATTGTTCAGAAATACTGGCTGCCCGCGATTCGCGCACAGATCGACCTGCGACAAGCGCGACCCTCGAAAGCCATCGATGATCTGGGGGTCGCGACTCCCCTTGAGTTTGCCAATCCTGGATCAACCGCGGTCCCAACTCTTTATCCAGCCTATGTTCGAGCGCAAGCCTATTTGGCGATGGGCGACGGTCCAAAAGCAGCGGCAGAATTCAGAAAGTTGACTGAACAGCCGGGCCTTGTGTTGAATTACCCCCTCGGAGCGCTGGCTCATCTAGGACTGGCTCGCGCCTACAAGTCCTCAGGAGACTTACAGAATTCTCGCCAAGCTTACCTTGATTTCCTCTCCCTCTGGAAAGACTCCGACCCCGACATCCCCATCCTGAAGCAAGCCAAGGCCGAGTACGTGAAGCTGCAATAGTCAACTGTTGAGAACAGGCGTTATCACTCAAAACCCCTCAGCCGAGGTCAATGAGTGCAATAGAGACTTGTCGCCGAGCTACCGTCACGTGCTCCTCTTGAGGAGAATCTGAACCTACTTCGCGAGAAGTCCGTGGTTATGGTCGTAGCTGATGACACGGGTAACCTTCCACACGCCATCTTTGTTCTGCCACAGCATGACAAACTTGGCGTCTCCCAGATTCTCTGAGTCCTGAGGGATCGCGGTCGGGTCGATTCGGGATATGGGATAATCCACTCCTTAAAGGCGATCGAGGTTGGGAGTATAAATCGTGAAACCTTCCGTGTTCATTGCCGCGAGTGCGGCGGTTATCTTGCTATTGGGACTGGTGCACTTGTTGTATACGTTTCGCGGGCCGAAGCTGCATCCCCGTGACCCGGAGCTTACTGCCAGGATGATGACCGTTTCACCTGTGATCACCCGAGAAACCACAATGTGGCGGGCATGGATTGGTTTCAACGCAACCCATAGTTTCGGGCTTATTCTCTTTGGCACGTTGTTCGGTTACCTGGCAGTGCGACACAGCGCGTTCCTGTTTCATTCGTGGTTCTTGCTGGCCCTTGGGCTCGCACTTTTGCTTAGCTATGCAGTAGTCGCCAAACTCTACTTTTTCACGACGCCGTTTCGCGGAGTGGTGCTGGCAACGGCTCTCTACCTTCTTGGAATCGTCTTCAACGTGGCACAATCAAAATCGTGAGAACTGTTGCAAGCCTGGCTACGGTCAAGAGTCGGCCCGAACCTGAGTTCCTGCACGCATCAGCGCAACCAAAACGAGCCGCACTATCGGTCTATGAATGATCCGGGCGCCTCGCTCATGCAATTTCTCAGGGGTGTGATTTACGAACAGTTGTCGCCTGAGTCCTGACGATCTTCACGGGCAAAGCCCCGCGAGATCCAGTGTCACGAAGGTGGCCAGTAGACCCGTAACCCGCCATCTGGATGTGGGCCAATCGCCAAGCCTCCCAGGGACCGGAAACCGGCGGCCAACCCTCCTACTGCCACTCCTCCGACCGCCAGTCCTCCCAAGGCCACTAAGCCCAAAGCCAACCCGCCGACGCTGACGACGCCGAATCCCAGGCCTCCGACTGCGATCACCCCTGCCGCAATCGCACCGACGGCAATAATGCCCACCGCGCGACGTCGCCTACCGCCACCAAGCCTACGGCGCGCCCGCGGTTTTGGTTGGACTGAGCGTCAGGGCCGAACGCAACTGAGATCACGGGAATGTTGCCGATCATCACGCTGGATTGATATCGCATAATTCCTTTACGGACGCGCTCCAGAGTTTGTTCCCACTTTCTGGCCGATCGTAGTCTCCGAAGAGCACGATTTACAAGTAAGCAGAACATCGATTCGCCGGAACCTGGCAGCCGTGCCGATACGTAACACAGGCAGCAGAATCTCGCACACATCACCACTCCTGGTGCGCGACTTCACAAGATCGTATATGCTGCGACTTGCTTAATCTGAGCATCGCTGCGACTTCAGCGGCCGTCAAAATCTCCATGGCTGCCGGTTTCATCCGCCTGTCTTACCTGCCCCACTCAAGCCAAAGGACGGCTTGAATGGGCCACCCGTGCGTGATGTAGTTACTTCCGAGGACTCTTGAGGAGGCCTTGGATCACAGTGTCCAAGTTCCGAATGTCCTGAGTAGCGAGGTCAATTTCCCGTTGAATGTGCTCTCGCTGTTCTAGAGGCGCCAAAGGTTTATCCCGCTGAAGCTTCCGTAGACGCTCCAGTTGCTCCTCTTGCGTTTTCCTCGCTTCCTGGAGTGTGGGCTGTCGCGTCATTCGTGACTTGGTTGGCTCTTATCGGAGGTTAGGTTGCTTGTTGGGGGTTTTATTTGGGGTGGGGATGTTCACAGGTGGACGCCCTGAGATCGCTTACTTCTTG
>JBAUYE010000217.1:0-2698 GCA_049584615.1 Candidatus Sulfotelmatobacter sp. | reverse complement strand
AGGCGTTAGGTTGCGCGGAAAAAACTTCGAGCAGGCCCACTACCCGATCACCCAGACGCAAGGGAGCGGCGAGCATGGAGCGAATGCCGAGGGCACGGCAACTCTCGGGATCCACGCGCTCGTCGGTCTCGGTATCATCGCAGCGCAACATTCTCCCGGTGCGCACGCACTCACCGGAAAAACCTGAACCCACCTGCAAGGTCGCGCCCACCGGCGGAGCACTGGGGCCGGCGCTGGCGCGGCAGATCATGGTGCCGGGATCTTTAGCTGCAAGCGCAATCGCGGCGCCGGAGGTCCGAAGCAGGGACTGCGAGCGGGAAGCGATAAGCGAAAGAACCGCTTCGAGATCGGAACCTTGGGATTCCGCTTCGCGCTGCACTGCGGAGGCGGCGGTCAGCGTGTCGGTATAGTTTGGCCGGGGTGCGTCGGACTGCGAGACGGAAGATGGCAGCGCGCCGGAAGACGCGGCGTTGGCGGCCGCAGCCATGGCATTCAGGAACAGCCACTCCTGCAGGCGGTGCAGAGCCGAGTTGCCCAGAGTTGGCAGGCTGAGGCCGACGCGCCCTGTCTCGTCTGACCATACGACCTTGGCGGGGGTGTAAATCGGTCCACCGGCCTCGGCGAGATCGAGAGACAAGTCCAGCTGCTGGCCAGCCTTCATTGGCGATGAGCACTGCAGGGCTACGCCGACCTCGCTGATGTCGAGGACCTCGTAGAGATCGATCATTCCGCTGTTGGAAGCGCCGCCGAAACTTGCGTAGGCGGGCGCATGCACTTTTTGACGAACACGACGACGGCGGTTAACGGAAACAGGTAGAGATGCCTCGGCGATGGCCGACATAGGGACCTCGCGATCCGAGTCTTGCTGCTACATATTAACCCGATATTGTGGAAAAGTAGCAGGAGAAATCGGAAGGTAAACGGGGCAGGGAATCACCAAAACTTAAGACTCTATGCCGAACGTCGCAGAATCCGGGCCTCATGCAGGCTGGAGATGCGGAAGATGGCGGCAACCATCATGCTGGAAAGGAGTTGCATGGTGGCGACGTCGCGCTCGTCGAAGGCGCTGGGGGAGGACGACAGGACTTCGAACACGCCCAGGGTCCGGCGATAGTAGCGCAGCGGGGAGACCAGGATGGAGCGTACGCCTAAACGGCGGCAACTGGCGAGGTCGACGCGCGGGTTGCGCTCGGCGTCGTGGCACAGCATAACTTCGCCGCTGCGGACGGCTTCAGCAGAGATGCCGGCGTCGGTTTGCAGGCGAACACCGAGGTCGGGAGCGGTGCGGCCGGCGCGGGCGCGGCAGACAATTTCGTCGCCGGCTCGCAGAGCGATGGCGGCGCCGGTGGCGCCGGTGAGATGTTGAGCACGTTCTGTGATGGCGCTGATGGCGGGCTCAAGATCCAGTTCAGCAGCGCGAATGTCGACCTCTTGTCCGAGATGCTCCCCGGCATGGACGGCGCGAAAACCGGAAGCAGGGTGGGCTGCATTGGCGACGCGAAGCTGGCTGCGAAGAGCGTTCGAGGGCATGCGAGCGTGATGATCAGCAACTTTCGCGAGTTCGTCGTTCAAGAAATGCGGATCGGGGACGGTACGCAGCAGGTCACGGACCAGACTGTCGAGTTCGGAATCGGTGATGAGGTGGGCGGTCTGCTGATGGCGAAGGGATCCGCCGAGAATGCGGGAGAGACTGAGCAGCGCGGGATTTCCGCAGGCCAGGCAATAGGGCCGGTGATTGGTGGTGATCAGTTCACACTGGACGCAAAACGTCGCCGATTGAAGAGGAACGAAATGAACGTCCTTGAAAGCAGTGCCATAAATCGTCTTGCCAAACATGATTGCCTTTCCCGCTAAAAACTGAGAGAGATCAAGGTAAACAGGGATGGGAGGGTTAGGCAGTGGCCGCGATGGTTCCTCATGTGGAAAAGTCGGTGATTCATAGTTGGCGGATTTCTCGGCTGCGGCTGTTGATTGGTGAGGGAGCGCTGGGTTACAATCACGGAAAGTTTCGAACCACGGGGGAACAATGCTGCAGTGGACGACACCAACTTTTGAAGAAGTTTGCTTGAATTGTGAGATCAATTCTTACGCCAGCGCGAAATTGTAACTGTCGGCATCTACTGGCGCTTGCCGCGAGCCTCAATTGCGTCCAACCCCTGAAGATCCACTTGCAGGGGCAGGAGTGATCGCAAAAATATCCTAGAGATCGCTCGCCTCTCCCGTCCTTCGAGAACCTGTTCGCCGGCCTGGGCAACGACGAATCTCGCACAGTATGCTGAAGAACGCGATCCATCGTTTATCAGACCGGTGTGTCCCCCGCTTCTTAAAGCTCAACCTCGGCGATGTTCCTGGCGCTTTCGAGCTTCTGCAATGAGCTCGGAACAGTTCTCGAACTCCTGGCGGGCCGGTGCTGCTTTGGCCCTAGCCCATGCTTCGGCCTGATCAGGGGTGACGAAGGTCGCCCTCGGTCGAATATATGCTTGTTTTTTCTTGGATGGGCGACCGCCATTTGCGCCACTTGCACTTGCACTGCTGACTTGCATATGTCGAATCCTTTACGGGATCACGCGACATTGTAGGCCGGGAACCTCGGCGGTCGCAAGGAAGGCGAGATTGATTCTCTGCTGGCGCGCATTAGCAAGTCTGGCACGGCTGGAGAAGCACTAGAATCGGTCGACAATACCGATCGGAGCAGCAA
>JBAUYE010000216.1:0-2302 GCA_049584615.1 Candidatus Sulfotelmatobacter sp. | reverse complement strand
GCTTGATCATGCGCCGCAACTGGGCGAGCGAGTGCCGCAGCTGAAGTTGTGGACCTGCAGCGGCGAGGTACTGCCCACCGATTTGGCGGAGCGCTTTCGCGCCGGTTTTCCAGCGGCCACGCTGCTCAACCTATACGGCTCGGCCGAAGTGGCGGCCGACGTCACCTGCCACGAGGTCACCGACCAAGACCTGCACGCCGGCCCGATTCCGATCGGCCGGCCGATTGCCAACACGCAAGTCTACATTCTGGATGGCAACAGAAATCCGGTGCCCATAGGTGTGCGGGGCGAGATCTATGTGGGCGGCGACAATCTGGCGCGGGGCTACTGGCGGTCTCCGGAGCTGACAGCGGAGCGCTTTGTCGAAAATCCAATTGCGCCGGAGCGTTCAGCGCGGCTGTTCCGCACCGGCGATATGGGTCGCTTCAAATCGACGGGCGAGATCGAGTATTTGGGCCGGGTGGACAGCCAGGTGAAGCTGCGGGGGATGCGGCTGGAGTTGGGCGAGGTGGAGGCGGCGCTCAGCGGACATCCGGCGGTGCGCCAGGCGGTGGTGGCGCTCACGCCCGATCAGCAGCGGCTGGCGGCCTACATCACGGTGGAGAACGGGCAGGAGCCCTCGGCCGAGGAATTGCGCCGCTACTTGCGGGCGCGTCTTCCCGAATACATGGTGCCCGCCAGCTACAGCCGGCTGGAGCAGTGGCCTCTGTTGCCCAGCGGTAAAGTGGATCGTCGTGCATTGCCGCAGCTCGGCCACGCGGAGTCTGTACAGCAGTCTGCCTTCGAGGCTCCTCACGACCGGGTGGAGGATCAGCTGCTCACGATCTGGAAGGGCATCCTCAACTTGGATAAGATCAGCGTCACCGATAACTTCTTCAGCATTGGTGGCTACTCGCTGGCCTCGGCAAGGCTCCTTGCCCGCATTCAGCTGACTTTCGGCAGGAAGCTAGGACTCAGGGACGTGTTTGAAGCCCCCACCATAGCAGAGATGGCCGAACTCATACGCAAAGAGGGCAAGAGCGATGGTACGGATATGGAAGGAATTCTACCGCTCCAGCCCAACGGTTCGCTGCCCCCCTTCTTCTGGGTACGGGGTGGTCCGTTGTTCCTGCCACTTTCGCGGCGGCTCGGTCCTGAGCGACCTTCCTTCGGACTGCAATTGTCGAGCTCTCTGGTTGCTCAATTACCGGCTACATACAAGTTTGAGGATATTGCGTCTAGCCTCATCCAGGTGATGCGCGCGGTGCGGCCGAATGGTCCTTACTACCTGGGCGGTCTGTGCGTCAATGGTGTGGTGGCTTATGAAATGGCTCGACAGTTGGTGGCGGCGGGAGAATCCGTGCCCCTCCTCGTCATGTTGGATTCACAAAATCCCATTCATTATTTCGATTACTCCCCGGACGGCCGGGCATCTTTCCTTTATCAGAAATTCAAATTCCATCTGCGGAAGCTAGCCAGGCTGAGACGCACCGGGCTCCGACGCTATATTCAGGAACGGTTGGCAGACCTGCAGCGCAGGCGGGATCAGCGGCTGTGGAACAACGTTTACCAGCATGGCAAGCGCCTGCCAGAAGACCAGCTTGGCGATATGGGTAGCTTGGTGCATCCGGCAGCAATGAAATATAAGCCACAACCATACAGCGGTCGCGTGATGTTCTTCCAGTCGTCAGACTGGCCAAGAGGCGGATACTGGAAATTTCGACTGGGATGGCCACAGCTTGTAGGCGGCCCCATGGAAGTGCACACGATCGATGCGGAACACGAAGAGATGCTTCACGACCCGCATGTTGATGGCATTTCCGGGCCCATCCTGGCGTGTCTGGCCGAGGCTGGCGATTCAAGTTACTCGCAAGTCAA
The DNA here is from genome assembly GCA_049584615.1 of Candidatus Sulfotelmatobacter sp. Taxonomy (GTDB): domain Bacteria; phylum Acidobacteriota; class Terriglobia; order Terriglobales; family Acidobacteriaceae; genus Sulfotelmatobacter. The sequence continues at coordinate 445 of JBAUYE010000216.1, read as the reverse complement.
TTCGGCCCCTGTCTTAATCGAGCGAATCTAAGTCCGTTTCTGCTCCAATGAACAACCCTAACGCGAGACCATTGATCGCTTCGAACCCAGAGTCAGCTGGCGTCCTGCTTACAAGTGAAGACGCTCCGCCGGGACTTTCTGGGTCTGCGGTCGTGCGCCCGTCCTTGGCTGGGCCAATACCGCTGTCGATCGCGCAGCAGCAGGTTTGGTTACATGGGCAGCTTGCCGCTGGCGTTCCACTTTATAACGAGCTGCTGATTCTTGAACGAGCCGGTCCGCTCGACCAGGAAGTACTCCAGCGAAGCTTCGCAGAAATCATTCGCCGTCACGAGACGCTGCGCACAACTTTTGCGGTCGAAGATGGGAGTCCGGCACAGGTAATCGCCGACCATTACGAGATGGAGCTGCCAGTCACGGAGTTGAGCGGCTTGACCGGCCAGAACCG
>JBAUYE010000215.1:0-2092 GCA_049584615.1 Candidatus Sulfotelmatobacter sp. | reverse complement strand
GCAGAATGCCGTGCTTCACCCAGGCGTTGACGATCCAGAGGGCTTCGCCTTTTTCGTTCGTGATCTTTTCGGCGGCGCGTATTTTGCCCTGCGTGAGCGCGTCCCGGAACTCGAGAAATGCTGGCCGCGCCTCGGGATTGCGCTCGACTTCGCCCAGCGCGGCGAGACGCTCGATGGAAGACTTCAGCGATGACATGCGGGGAAAGTATAAAGCAAACGAAGAAAGTAGAAGTTGTATGCCCCTAAACGCACTTGCACTCGCTACGAATGAGTATACCGGTCATGCCGTGTGCGGCCTCGCGGCCTTGCGCCAGCGTCGCGTACGGTCCGTGCCAGCGTGCGTGGTTGGCATCGTGTCCTGCTGGACGGCCCTTGCCCTGGTTGCATTGCCCGCACGATCCGCGGTGCAGCACGATCTTATGCGGCCCAGCCACCCAGTTTTCATAAATGTAGAATTGCGCCGCCTCTGCTGCGGGCGCGGCCGGCTTCGTGATCAGCCCAACCTCTGTCACAATTTTCTGCAGCTTTGATCGTGTATCGCGCCGCATGGGCAAGAGCGGCAAGCGATAGTTTTCTTCGATTTTGCCCATCATCGCGAGCACCGCCTTCACCGGAAGCGGACTTGATTCGATGAAGTTCGCTTGCATCAGCGGTAGATATTTGCGATGGATACTGCGCGCCGTGCTCCAGTCATTGTCGAGCGCGGCCCGCGTCATGGTTGCCATCTCGTTCGGAATCTCGTTCGATGCCACGGAAACAAGTCCCACGCCGCCCAGAGCGATCACGGGTAAGGTGACTGAATCGTCCCCGGAAAAAACCAGAAACGTTTCCGGTACCAGGTTGATGGCTTCGGCGACTTGCGTCATGTTGCCGCTGGCTTCCTTTACGCCCACAATGTTCGGAATCTCGGCCAGCCGCGCCAGAGTTTGTGGTTCGAGGTTCGCTCCGGTTCGGCCAGGTACGTTGTAAAGAATGACCGGCTTCTCGCCGACGGCTTCCGCGATCGCCTTGAAGTGCCGGTACTGGCCCTCTTGCGTCGGCTTGTTGTAGTAGGGAGAAGCGGTGAGAATGGCGTCGACTCCGGGCCGCGCGGCAACCTCTTTGGCTTTTTCGACCGCGTCGTGTGTGGAGTTCGAAGTCGCACCCGCCACGATGGGCACACGCCCAGCCGCTACCTCGATGGTTGTGTCGATCACTTGCAGCCACTCATCGTGGGTGAGAGTAGGCGTCTCGCCAGTGGTTCCGCAGGGGACCAGGAAATCTATGCCAGACTCCACCTGCCATGCGACAAGATTGCGCAGAGCGGGGTCATCAACAGAGCCATCCTGATGAAAGGGAGTTACGAGCGCCGTACCGCAGCCACGGAGTTGCATGCTAATAAGATAACTCGAATGGGTGTATGTGGGAACGGGGTGCAACTACAACTCTCGCCACACGTCCTTGAAATCGTAGAAGCCCTTCTTGCCGGCAATCCACTCCGCCGCGCGCACCGCGCCATCGGCAAAGCCCTGGCGAGACTTGGCGTCGTGACAGAGATAGATCCGGTCGGCGGTAGAGTCGAGGACGACCTCATGCATGCCCACGACATCGCCTTCGCGAAACGATGTGATTTCCAAAGCGTTGCCCTCGTCTTTGCCGCTGGCTTCGCAGATTAGGCGCTGGATCACGAGGGCTGTCCCGGAAGGCGCATCTTTTTTCTGAGCCTGGTGTCGCTCGAAGATCTGCCCAGAGTATTCATGCCGCAAGGCCGCAGCTGCTGCACGCGCGATGTCGAAGAACAGATTGACTCCGATTGAAAAATTAGCCCCGTAAACGAATCCCGTGCCGTGGCTTTCGACCAACTGCCGGATGTGATCCAGTTTGTCGTGCCAGCCAGTGGTTCCGACCACCATGCTTTTGCCCGCTGCGACACAGGCTTCGATATTGGCGACGACGCAGGAAGGAGTGGTGAAATCGATCACCACATCAATCCCGCCCAACTTCTCCGGGGTGAGACATGCCCCACCGACGTTCTCCGCGCCGCCGACGATACGAACGTCATGCCCACGCTGGCGAGCGCCCTCGGACACTAGAGATCCGGTCTTGCCGCGGC
>JBAUYE010000214.1:0-7948 GCA_049584615.1 Candidatus Sulfotelmatobacter sp. | reverse complement strand
CCTTGATCCCCTCCTGGGCGGCAGGCCGACCGAGCGAAGCGATGCACGCATCCCACCCGGCGCCGAGTTCGACGTCTGGCGGCAGGCTGGTGTCGACGAGGCGCTTGGTCTGGGCGATCGCCCATTTGTCGAACTTGGCGATCCGAGTCGCGAGCGCCTCAACGAACGCGTCCAGATCGGCATCGGGCAGGACGCGATTGATATAGCCGTAGGCCTCGGCCTGGTCTGCTCTAATGTCTTCCGAGCTCAGGAGCACCTCGAGGGCGCGGTTTCGGCCGATGAGTCGGGGCAGCCGAGCCATGGGGCCGCCGCCGGCGACCATCCCCACGCCCACTTCCCATTGCGAGATGATGGCCTTCTCGCGGCTGGCAAAACTCATGTCGCAGGCCAGCGTGATCTCGCTGCCGTTGCCGGTCGCACGGCCACGGATGAGAGCGATGGAGGCGACCGGCAAGCGGGTCAGACGCACGAGAAAGTCCGGCCACGGCGGCAAGCCTGTAGGGCCGTCCGGCAGTGAGGTCAGGTCCTCAAGCTTGGCCGTGAAATCGGAGTGATTCAGGAAGTAGTTGTCGACCACGCTATCGAAGACCACGACCCTGACCTGCTGGTCGGCCTCGAGCGCGCCGATGACTTCCTGGAACTGCTTGACCATTTCCTGGCCCATGACGTTGATGGGCGGATTGTCGATGGTGACACGCCAATAGGCGGGCGACCGCTGGGTCAGACGAATCTGTGCGGGTTTCGCAGGTGGGTTCATCTGCGTGAGTTTGGCGGGTGCTTTCACAGTTGCCATGGGATTTTCCTCCGTATTTGTCAGTCTCAGAAGGCAGTCGATTAAAGCCGACAATGACCGTCGGCCGTTTATGTTCATTCGTCGCGGCGGCATAAAGCTTCTAATGATTAAGCCAGAACAAAGCCGCCCGCGCAATTGGACGATGTCATCGCTCATACTTTCGTATCGACTGCAGTGTCTTCACTGCGGAAGGCACATGGCGCTTCTCCGTCCAGTTAGTCCGGACAATCGACCAAAGCGAAGGAGTCTTCCTCCCGTACACTCGATACGAAGGGTATAGTCGATACTATCGTCCAATTGTTTAACTGCCTCAGGTCTGGCTTAATTGAAATCGTTCGAGAGGCACGTTGATCGGCTTGGAAAACCTTTTGTGAAGGAGAACAGATGTCTGAACTTGTGACGAAACCTGTCGCGCAAGAACAACAAGAACAGAAGATAGAAACACGCACCGCCGGGGAACGTACCGGCGGCTTTATCATCGTTGCGACAGCCGTGGCAGTGGTCGCCGTCCTCGGCGCCGCGGCCCTTTTTGCTCAGGACCAAAACAAGGACAAGTACTCGCTGATATCGCCGGGCGGAATCGCGTTCTCCGATTTCAGGGGATACGAGGATTGGGCTGTCGCCTCTTCCGCCCGAACCGACGAAATACTCAAAGTGATTGTCGCCAACCCGACCATGATCACAGCGTACAAGGCCGGCGTTCCCGGCAACGGCCATGCTTTCCCGGACGGCTCCATGATCGTGAAGCTCCAGTGGAAGCCGAAGAAGGACACGGAGGCCCAGTTCGCTGTGGATGTGCCGGACGTCTTTACCCAAGCCTTCGTCATGGAAAAGGATAGCAAGAGATTTCCGAAAACCGGCGGGTGGGGATACGCGGTGTTCAACTACGATGCGGCATCGGACAAGTTCACGGCCGATCCCAAAAGCCTCTCAGACTGCGGAAATGCGTGCCATACGGTCGTGAAGGCGAAGGACTACATCTTCCACCCGTACGAGAAGCGTTGAACCGCGGCTCCCCGACATCAGTCCGGGCGCGGCGCCGTTTAATTGAGAACCACATGCACCCTGGAGATGCCGAGCCGCGCTCTTTGCGCCCGGTGTACACTGAGGGGCAAAAAGCGAGGTCAACGTAACATTTCACGCACTCCTCATCCGAAACCGTCTGTTGTGCAAGATGCATCGCTGGGCATGGAGACGAGCATAACGCGGCGCGACTTTCTCGGTTCCGCTTTGTTGGCTTCCGGATCCGCGTTGCTTGGGGGCATCACTCCGGCGGAGCTATTGGCGCAGAGTGATGGCTTCACGGGTTACGGTGGAGTCGGCGACTACAGCAATGCGAACGGCAACACTCTGGCGGTTCTCGAAGCGGGTCACGCGATTCGTGACCGTGTGTACGATCCGCTCCCCAAGGACATTATCGATACGGCGGAGATCTATGACTGCGTGATCATTGGTGGTGGAATTAGCGGACTTGCTGCCGCATTGTTTTTCCAGCGCGGCGCCGGCCCAAAAATGAAATGCTTGATCATTGAAAACCATTTCATCTTCGGCGGCGAGGCGAAGCAAAATGAGTTCTTGGTCGAAGGCAAACGACTGATCGCTCATCAAGGCTCAGCCATCTATCAGATTCAATATCCGCATAGCTTTCTTGCAAGATTCTACGAGTCCATCGGGTTACGGACGCCGAAGCTGACGTATCAAAGCTGGGCTGGGCCAGAGCCAGAGTTCCCTCTTTGCACTACTCCTTATCAAGCGGTCGGCTTGCAGCATGGACAATACGGGTTTTGGTTTGGCGCAAAATTCAATCAGAAGCCGGGCATGTGGTTGACCGATCCCCTAGGAAAGAACCTTGATGGCGCTCCGGTTTCGAACTCAACGCGAGTCGAATGGCTGCGCTGGCTGAAAGGCGAAGACGTGGGCGGCGCGAAGTTCGAACATCCCAAAGTGGAAGGGGATGCGATATCCCGCTACCTAGATTCCATCACGCTCGAGCAGCACTATATGAAACGCTTCGGTCTTAGCCGCGAAACCATTCGCACGTTTCTCTCGCCAGTAGAAGGCGGTGGTGCGGGCTTGGGACCGGATGCATTATCTGCCTACTCAGAATATGCGTTTGAAATGCTTCATCCTTTGCCCGAAGAAAATGGTGGCTCTGATCAGATGTTTCCCGGCGGCAACACGACCATTGCGAGACTGATGTTGAAAAGTTTGGTCCCCGCCGCGATCTACGGTCCACATAGTGTGGAGGGAGTTTGCCGGAACCGCGTGAACTTTGCCGCCCTCGATACTCCGGATAGCGCAGCTAGAATTCGTCTGTCGTCTACTGTCGTCCATGTCGAGCATGACGGGGAAGCGGGCAAAGCCCGCACAGTTTCGATCGTGTATTCAAAGAAAGGCAAGTTGTACCGCATCAAGGCGCGTTCGGTTGTGATGGCGGGAGGATGCTGGACTACGAAACACATTGTGAAGGATCTTCCGCAGACCCAGCGCCAGGCATATGCTCAGTTCTACCGCTCCCCCTGCATGATGGTGAACGTTGCAGTTAGAAATTGGCGGTTCCTTTATAAAATGGGGATGAGCGGTTGCCGCTGGTTTGAAGGGTTGGGCAACTACATGGAGGTTTGCAAGCAGGCGCTGACTGGCGTTGAAAATCCGACGATCAGTCCGGACTCGCCGATCGTACTCAGCTCGAAAGTTTTGTACTCATACCCGGGTTCTTCAACCGAAGAGCAGGGGAACCGAGGCCGCGCTGAGTTGCTGGGAACGTCTTTCAGAGATTATGAACGAAAGGTCCGTGAGCAATTCAGCGAGATGTTCACGCGAGGGGGGTTCGACGCAAAGCGGGACATCGCGGGAATCATCTTGAATCGATGGGGACACGCGTATCTGAGTCCGCAACCGGGGTTCTTTTTTGGAAGTGGTGGCCAACCTGCAGCTCGCGAGATTCTGCGCAGCGCCCCGTTTGGGCGTATTGCATTTGCTAACACCGATCTGGCAGGAGCTATGGACCATCGTTATTCCATACTCGAAGCAAAACGGGCTGTCGGCCAACTGCTTGATCAAGTTTTGATTTGACAACTAATTACTCTGCCGATCAATCCTTTGCGAATCCTGGAGACGTTTTGCCATGTCGCGATTATCAATACCCCACCTGCTCCGAACGTCTTTGACCAGTTTGTTGGTTCTCGTGGCGTGTATCTCTCAATCGTTTGCGCAAGCGCGCCACGATGGCAAGATTTTCGGCGGCTACTTCGAGGAATGGAGCATCCAGTATGCCGGTTACAACATTGCTGATCTGCAAAAGAATGGCGTGGCTGATGCACTGACCCACTTAATCTACGCTTTCGGCAATGTGACCCCGACTTCTCCGCCGGCGTGCGCGATTGCTGATCCCGTGGCGGCTTACCAGAATTCGAGCCTTCCCAGTGTCAGCGGCAAGCCCTATACCGCGCCGCTCTATGGAAATTTTGGCGCGATCCGGCAACTCAAGGAGCTTCATCCTGCTCTGAAAGTGTTGATCTCTCTAGGAGGACAGGCGGGCAATGTTGCGGGGTTCGTGACCGCCGCAGCTACCGCTGAGGGGCGCGCGGCGCTCGCCTCTTCGTGCATCGACATGTTCGTGAAGGGCAACATCGCTGCCGGCGTTACTGCTCCCGGCTTATTTGACGGCTTCAATATCGATTGGGAGTTTCCGGGCGCCGCGGACAAGCAGAACTTTACCGCTCTGCTGAAGGAGTTCCGAACGCAGCTTAATGCTTTGTCGAAGACGACGGGTAGGAAGTATGTCCTGACGTTCGATTCGCCGGCAAACCCGAAGAAATACGTGAACATCGATCTCAAGGCCGCGGCCGCGCAAGTAGATTTCCTCACTATCGACGGCTACGACTACGCTGCACCGCAGGACAAGCAAACCAACGAGTCGTCCTCGCTGTACGACACGGCCGCGGATCCTGCATACGCTGACGATCGCTACATCGATGCGACCGTAAGAGCTTATCGCCGCGCCGGCGTGCCGGCCGCCAAGTACACGATGGGCTTGCCGTTGTACGCCGTCGGCTGGACGGGCGTCGCTAACGTGAATCACGGCTTGTACCAAAATGCAACTGCCCCGGCTCCGGTTCCCTTGGCCGACGGATCAGGCCTCTGCCTGAACACGAACAAAGCCACGGCTTCGCCCGGTTGCGATACTGTGCTGACCGCGGGATTTGTTACCTACTCGACGATTGAGAACATCACGAACAAATACGGTTTTACCGCCTGGTACGATTCGGCGAGAGTGGGAGCGACGCTCTACAATCCGGCCACCGGAACCTTCTACAGTTACGATGATCCCACGGCTGTAGCGGCGAAAACGGCTTACATCAGGAAGAAGAAGCTGGGCGGCGCCTATGTTTGGGCGCTGAATGACGATGATGCCAACGGCTCTCTGACGAAGGCGATTGCGGCGGGGCTCAAGTAAGTCGCGCCGAGAGAATCAACTCTAAACAATGTTCTGTCCACTGACTGTCCTGTGCGTAACCTCCGAGTCGTCCGCATCAAGTTCGCTTTCTGTAACAAGATCGCGCCGTAATCGCGGTTTTCGCATCTTCTGAAACAAACCTGGCCGAGCCTTGCACGCCCCACGCTTTCTTGCGGTTAGCGGATCGCGGAATAGTTTGTAGTTCGGATCACGCAACAAGAAAAAACTTTCCTGACCTGGCTGACCAAGGGGAGTACGCTACTCCCGCAAATGCTATAGAGCAGTTTGGCATATGAACTTCCTGGAAACTTGCGCTTTTCAGATCTGCAAAATATCGCGATCGACAAACCACTGCTCCGTGAGTCTTCTACAAGTGCTGCATATAACCAACTCTCGCGATAAAGATCTCGATGCGACGACCGCTTGGGCTTGTTTCCTTTAATCATCCAACCGTGGCGGGCCGCGCTGGCAGGCGTCCCCGAATAAAGGAGCCACAATGAAGCGTGCTTTGCTTTTCTCCTCCGTGCTCTGCGTCTTGACGTCGGTTTCGCTGTTGGCGCAAGCGACAGTCACTCTCAGCCCATCGAGCTACAACTTCGGGAGCACCCCGGTCGACACGGGCACCGCGTGGTATACCTTCACACTCTCTAACAGCGGCAGCTCTGCCGTGAGCATCAGTAACGTCACGGTCAGCGGCCCATTCGTCGTATCCAGCAATTGTGGATCGTCGGTGGCCGCCAACGGCTCGTGTGCAATCTATGTCTATTTCTACCCAACCTCTTCAGGCGCGGCCAGCGGCACGCTGACAGTGACCGACAGCGCCACAAATAGTCCACAGACGTCTGCTCTGAGTGGAACTGGAGGAAGCGGCGGAAGCTGTACGACCACGCCCAGCGCGCCGACTGGGCTGGCGGCGTCTGGCACAACCAGCTCCGGTACCAGCTTGAGTTGGACAGCGGATACTCCTCCCACAAACTGCACGATCAGCAGTTACACCGTATTGCAGAACGGAGCTTCGATCGGAACCGCAAGCGGCACTTCGTTTGCCGTCAGCGGACTTGCGGCATCGACTTCCTACAGCTTCACGGTTGAGGCAACGGATGCTAACGGTACGTCAGCCGCAAGTTCGGCGGTGAATGTGACCACGCTGGCGAACTCCTGCACGGCCGTGCCCAGCGCTCCGACTGGATTGGCGGCTTCCGGAACAACCAGCTCCGGTACGAGCTTGAGTTGGACCGCAGTAACGCCGCCTGCGAACTGCACGATCAGCAGTTACACCGTATTGCAGAACGGAACCTCGATTGGAACCGCGAGCGGCACTTCGTTCACCGTGAGCGGGCTTTCCGCTTCGACCACTTACAGCTTCACCGTGGAAGCGACGGACAGCCACGGCACGTCCAGCGCAAGTTCGGCTCTAGGTGTTACGACGCTGGCAGGCGGTGGCGGCTCGTGCGCCACAGCATGGAGCGCCACTGCCGTCTACACCGCTGGCATGACGGCGAGCGTGGGCGGAGAAAACTACGTCGCCAATTTCTGGACGCAGAATCAGAATCCGTCGACCAACAACGGCGGGGCCGGAACCGGCGAACCTTGGACCGCCACCGGGGCTTGTTCGACTTGCTCGACCGCACCGCCCGTTCCGACTGGATTGGCAGCTTCGGGCACCACGCAATCCAGCACAAACTTGAGCTGGACTGCGGTCACCCCACCCGCTGGATGCAGCGTTGGCTACAAAGTCCTGCAAAACGGGACTTCGATTGCAACCCCAACCACAACGTCCGATGCCGTAACTGGTCTCACGCCTTCGACAACTTACAGCTTTACGGTAGAGGCAACAGATGCAGCCGGCACATCAGCCGCGAGTTCGGCGGTGAATGTGACGACTCTGGCGAGTTCATGCACGACCAAGCCGAGCGCTCCGACGGGATTGGCGGCTTCTGGCACGACCGATTCCAGCACAAACTTGAGTTGGACGGCGGTGTCTCCTCCTAGTGGCTGCACCATCACCAACTACACCGTGTTTCAAGGCGGGACGGCGGTCGGAACTACGACCACCACGTCCTACACGCCGGGCAACCTTTCGCCTTCAACCAACTACAGCTTTACGGTTGAAGCGACAGACTATGCCGGCACGTCTGGCGCCAGTTCGGCCGTCAGCGTCACAACAACCGCGCTTACCAATCTGTTTGTGGGTGGATGGTATGAAGAGTGGGGCACTTACTACGCCAACTACAATGCTGCGCAACTGCAGACGAATGGCGTAGCCGGCGTTCTCACGCACCTCATTTACGCCTTTGCCAAACCGGTCGCGAACGGCAGCAACGTGAATTGCGCGCTCGCCGACTCCTATGCGGATTATCAGAAGGTCGTTCCGCAGGTGACTGGCGCTACTCCGGCCGTGGCTCCGCTACAGGGGAACTTCGGGGCGCTGGCACAACTCAAGCAGCTCAATCCCAACCTGAAAGTGTTGATCTCCATCGGAGGATGGAATCCCCCGACCTACAACCAACTCTTTGATCTCGCAGCCAGCACCGAGGCGCAACGTCAGGCCTTTGTCGGCTCCTGCATTAACATGTTCATCCAGGGCAATATTGCCTCGGGTGTTTCCAGCGGCACTCTCTTCGATGGCATCGACCTCGACTGGGAGTTCCCCAACGCAAGCGATACGGCCAACTTCACCGCGTTGTTGACCGAGT
>JBAUYE010000213.1:0-1550 GCA_049584615.1 Candidatus Sulfotelmatobacter sp. | reverse complement strand
ATCCATATCTTGAGCACATTCATTCCATTTGTCGGCGAAATATTTTCGCAACTGCAGGCGGCTGCGGATACGCGGATTCTTGCCGAAATCCGCGACGGAGAAATCACCGGCGTGACCGGTGGCGAGTGGCTGGAACTCGTTCGCAGAGCCAGGACCTTTATTGCTTCCAAAAGACTGCACAAGGGCGAGCGGTGCGGGTTGCTGGCGGCGAACAGCATTCGCTGGGTGGCGATGGATTTGGAGCTCATGGCCGAGGGGCTGATTGTCGTTCCTCTGTATTCGCGGCAAGCGCCGACGGAGTTGGTGGCGATGATGAAGGACTGCACGCCGGCGGCGGTGTGCTGTGGCGACGCGGCGTTGCGAGATGCGATTGCGCTGAGTTGGGCGGACGCTCCGCCGCAGTTTTTGTTTGACGAGATTTTTGCGGGCGTGGAAGGCGCGCAACTGGAGCGGCCTCAGGTTGGGAAGGACAGTCCCTTTACCATCATCTATACATCAGGGACTTCGGGTGAAGCCAAGGGTGTGGTGCTCACGGCGGCGAATGTGGGCTTCATGCTGGAGCGGACGGCGGAGCGATTGGAACAGTTGATGTCCGGTTCGGCATCGGGTTCGAGATCGGGTTTGGAAGGACAGGATCGCATCTTTCATTATTTGCCGTTCACGTTTGCGGCGTCGTGGATTGCGTTGCTGACATTTTTGAAGCGGCGGAGCCTAGTTACGATCAATATGGATCTGACTAAGATCGCGAATGACATGCGCGTGGTGGCTCCGGATTATTTTCTGAATGTGCCGCAGTTGCTGGAGCGCATGCGGCGGGCAGTGGACGAGCAATTGTGGCAGACGGGAGGAGTGGCGCAGGCAATTTATTCGCGGGCCAAGGGTGCGTGGGCGCGGCGGCAGGATGGGCAGGCGAAAGCCGGAGATGGGATGTGGTTGGCGCTGGCGAATGCGCTGGTATTTCCGGCGATCCGTAAGAAGATGATCGGGAGGAATCTGAAGGCGCTGATTTGCGGCTCGGCGCCGCTGAGCGTTGAGACGCAACTTTATTTCATGATGCTGGGAATTCGTGTGCTGCAGGTTTATGGGTTGACGGAGACTACGGCGATTTGCACGATGGATGATCCGAACCGGGTCGAGGTGGGGCGCGTGGGACCGGCGATTCCAGGCATGGAGATGAAACTGGGAGAGCACGATGAAATCCTGGTGCGCGGGCCCAACGTTTTTTCGGGCTACTGGAAACGACCAGAACAAACGGCCGAGGCGCTGCGCGATGGATGGTTCCATACTGGCGATCAGGGCGAGGTGAACGCGGCCGGAAACTGGCGGATTGCGGGGCGGATCAAGAATCTGATTGTGCTGGGATCGGGACACAAGATTTCGCCGGAGCCGATTGAGAGTGCGATTTCGAAGAATTTGCCGGAAGCGCAGCAGGTGGTGGTGGTAGGGAACGGGCGAGGATATTTGTCGGCGATCGTGACCGGGAATGTGACCGCTGAAAAGGTGCAATCCGCATTGGACGTGGTAAATCCTGAGTTGCCGCACTACAAGCA
>JBAUYE010000212.1:0-4842 GCA_049584615.1 Candidatus Sulfotelmatobacter sp. | reverse complement strand
CTCCAGTACTGGCAACGATCGACGCATTCAGAATGACGGAGCTTCCATCCTTAAGGAGCGGAAGCGCCTTTTGCACGGTGAATAGTAGACCCTTGACGTTCGCGTTGAAAGTGTTGTCGAAGTGCTCCTCGGTGATTGCGGCGAGCGGGGCGAATTGTCCCGTGCCGGCGTTGGCGAACAGAATGTCGATGTGCCCCTTCTGCTGCTTCACTGTGGTGTACAAACGATCGAGATCCGCAAGATTTGAGACGTCGCCCTGCACTGCAGTAATACTCTTACCGATCTGCTTCACTGCCGCGTCGAGTTCGCTCTGACGGCGGCCCGTGATAAAGACGTACGCGCCCTCCGCAACGAAGCGTTGTGCCGTAGCAAGACCGATTCCGCTATTGCCTCCGGTGATGACTGCTACTTTTCCTTCCAGCTTACTCATGAGCTTTCTCCTAGTTGATTTCCTATTTCCCATGCCATATTTCCGTGCTGCCTGGTACAGATGTCACGGCGACTGAACAGATGCAATATTTGTACCGATAGGTATGGAAGAGGCATCATAGATAGGTATGGAACGGAACAAATCCCCAAAACGAATGGGACGTCCCCGCTCCTTCGATATCGACCGAGCGTTGGACCGCGCGCTGGTGGTGTTCTGGCGAAAGGGATATGAGGGCGCCTCTCTGTCGGACCTGACCAAAGCTGTGGGCGTCAATCGTCCGAGTCTGTATGCCGCCTTTGGCGACAAAGAAGCGCTGTTCCGCAAGGCGCTCGACCGTTACTTGAAAGGGCCGGCGGCCTACACCCAGGAAGCATTGAGGGAGCCGACCGCCCGCGCAGTCGTGGAACGATTGTTGCTGGGTGCGCTCGATTTGAACACAGCCCGGCGCAATCCCCGTGGGTGCCTCATGGTGCAAGGTGCGCTTGCCTGTGGCGAGGCGGCCGATTCCATCCGGCAGGAACTGACCGCCTGCCGCCTGGCGGGTGAAGCTGCAGTGCGCCGCCGTTTCGAGCGTGCGAAATCAGAAGGTGACCTACCGGCCAATGTGAACCCTGCTGATCTTGCTCGCTACATCGCGACGGTCCTCTATGGAATGGCAGTTCAGGCAGCGGGCGGCGCAGGCCGAAGTAAATTACAGCGCGTAGTCGAGATGGCGCTGCGAACTTTGCCGATGTGAGACAGCCCGTGGTCTACTTTTGTCGGAAGCGACACCCACTGACGCTTGTCTGAACCGACCCGAGAAGACACAACCCTGTAGATCGGATATGACTGCAGGAGGCGCAGGATTGTTCCTGAAATGTCCCGTTGTCTTTGCCCGAGAATGTCCGGGCCAAATCCGCGATTGCGGGCGGATGACGGACAACTCTCACCTAATCCGGTAAAGGAAGGGTTGCCGACAAACCAGGAGCTATCGTCTGTACTGTCCAGTTGTGAGGCAGGGCTGACGGGGTATCACACATTGAGGGGATTTTGCTGCACCCTACTCGGTGCGGGCCGGCGTCACACGGCACCGCCGGGCGGACCTGCCCCATAAATAAAGAGTCCGAAACTGTAGACGGTTTTGTAGCTGCCCGAGCACCCGGACCGGGCCGGGTGCCACTGGCTATCAGCGGTTTGAATCGTAGATCGCTGCCCGGTCCATCGCGGGCTTGAGGGTCAGCGCGGTTACTCCTATCGCAATCCCGAGGAATGCGATCAGCGCGGCCAGGATCGTGTGCCCTTCGGCCACCCATACCGCCATGCTTATTGCCAGCGCGCCATTTGCCAGCCCGAACGCGCGAAGCCATGGCGCGAACTTTCGCGCCTCACTACGAAGGAATTCTCTGTCCATACTGCCCGCAAGGAGCAAAACCCCGGCCATGATTGTTTGAATGGTGCTGCAGAATAAGATCGCGAAGAACAGCGCTAGGCTCCACCTTCCATTCGTCACGTTTTTGAATCGCCAGGCCAGATACACGAGCAATACACACCGCAAACAGATCTTGATGTGCAGAATTTCCCAAAGCCGGTATGGTTTGGGGGCCGCCGATCCGAAGAGCTTCCGCACCAAGGCGGGCGGCTCTTCGGGTTTCGCGGTCTTTACTGAGTCCGAATCGCGGGCAGGAGTTTGGTCGCTGCCCTTTGAGGCCAGCGATCGCTTGCCGGACGCAGAATCATCCCTTAGTTCCTCCAGCGCCAGCTTGATATCATCTATGTGCTGCGTGCGGCGGTCCCGGTCCTTGCGCAGGCAGCGTAGGATGATCTTCTCGAACTCAGCTGGCAGATTCGGCGCGAGGGCGCCAGGTGGCGGCGGTTCCTTCTGCAGGATTGCCGAAATTGTGGACATTTTGGTTGCGCCTTCAAATGGCCGGCGGCCGGTGACCATTTCGTAGAGAACCGAGCCAAAAGAAAAAATATCGGAACGCGCATCCACCTTCCTGCCTTCGGCCTGCTCGGGTGACATATAGGCGACGGTGCCGATGATCGAGCCTTCTTCCGTCAGCGGGCCGTCCTCAGCGGTCATCGTCGCCGTGACGCCCTCGGAATCGACAGTCTTCTCGGTCAGCTTGGCCAGGCCGAAATCCAGCAATTTCACGCGACCGTCCTCGTCGATAATAATGTTGGCCGGCTTGAGATCGCGGTGCACGATTCCGGACGAGTGCGCGCGGGCCAGGGCGTCGGCGATCTGGATCGAATACTTCAGTGTGTCTCTCAAGGGTAGGTCGTTCGTGCCGATCAACTGGTGGAGCGTCTTGCCCGCCACGAGCTCCATGGCAATGAAATCCGTGCCCCCAGATGAGCTGATGTCGTATATGTGGATGATGTTGGGGTGATTCAGAGCCGATGCGGCTTTGGCTTCCTGCACGAAGCGGCGCTTGCGCTCGGGGCTGGCGGTAGCATCAGCGCGCAGGATTTTGATGGCTACGGGCCGGTCGAGATGAGTATCGAAGGCCCGGTAGACCACCCCCATGCCGCCCTCGCCGAGTGTTGCTTCAATCCGGTAGTGGCCCAGCGCCTGGCCGATCATCGGGTCCATATTAGGACCTCGTTCTCATGTTAGGACCAGTATAGACGTTGACCCTTGTTCTACCTGAGCGAAACGAAGTGCTCTTGTCCGAATAACGGGCAATACGGAAGTTATCAGCTCGCCCGTTGGGTTAGTACCGAGAAACGCGCAGATGGTCAGAAGACATCGGAGTGGTTAACGCTGTTGCCACGGCTTAAAGGAGGCCGTCGCGATGGCACGCACTCCCAAATCGAAGCGGAAGCGGGCTCCTAAAACCATCTTGAAGCTTCCGGATCTTGAGCAGTCCAAATCGGCTGTGCTCAACAGCCTCACGTCGCCCAGTTCTCAGCGCTCCTACGACCATGCGATTCGGGAGTTTATTGACTGGTATTGCTCGGAGCCACGGCTGGCTTTCAACAAGACCGTCGTCACCCGATATCGAATTTCGCTGGAGCAGCGGCAATACGCTCCCTCAACAATCAACCTGCGATTGGCAGCGGTACGTCGGCTCGCCTACGAAGCTTCAGATTGTGGCCTCCTGAGTCCCGATCTGGCTGCCGGCATTCGCAGAGTAAAAGGCGCGCGCCGGCTCGGTGTTCGAATCGGCAACTGGCTGACGGTCGAAGAGGGCAGGCGCCTCATCGGCGCATTTGGCGCATCGACTCCAAAGGAGCGGAGGAATCGGGCCATGATCGCTGTCTTGATCGGTTGCGGCTTGAGAAGGGCGGAGGCTGCCGCCTTGAAGCTGGAAGATATTCAACTCCGGGATGGACGTTGGGTGATTGCCGATTTGAATGGAAAGGGCGGTCACATCCGTACGGTTCCGGTGCCGGACTGGGTAAAGAGAGCAATCGACGGATGGACGGTTCCCGCTGGACTCACTTCAGGCCCACTGTTCCGAGCCATCAACAAGGCGGGGCGGACGTGGGGAAATGAATTCACGCCAAAGGTGATCTGGTCGATCGTTAGAGAGGGAGCTGCGAACTGCGGCCTAGTAGGGCTTGCTCCACACGATCTCCGCAGAACGTGTGCTCGTCTGTGCCACCAGGCGGGAGGTGAGCTCGAACAGATCCAGTTTCTTCTTGGGCACGTTTCCATCGAGACCACGGAGCGCTACCTTGGCTGCAAGCAGCAATTCCAAAATGCGGTGAACGATGCCATCGGACTTCAACCTGGCGGTTCATGAGTTCGAGGTCATCGCTACCGCACGGTCGACCTCTCGGTACTAATCTGGTGTCGGTGAGTGCATTGGCGATTCGTGATCAATCCGCTTGTCGAGATGCCGATCAAAGTACACATCCGCCGCATTGAACAATATCATCCACGATGAGTAGCGTGCCATTTCATGAATCTCGTTCGGAATCATGATTACGTCATGGTCGATGTTGTGCGACCGCAAGTCTTCGATGAGTTCGGTGGTCTGGTGGGGTACATCGCGGTCGTCGTCCGCCTGCACAAGCAGCACGGGTGAGTGCCACTGGTCGATGGTCGCGATGGGGGAGGATTCCACCGCCCGGCGGTTCGCATCGTCTCCGTCGATTGGCTCGCCCACCGAGGACAGGAACGTCGACCAGTTATATATGCCCGCATAATCGACACCGGCCGCGAGTGCATCTGAGGCGCGGGCGAGACCGAGGGCCGTCATGATTCCCCCAGAGCTTACCCCCCAGATGCCTAACCTATGGGAGTCGACGTCCTGTCGGCCTCGCAGATAGGTGATGGCGCCGACGATGTCATTGAGCTCGCTGCCGCCGCCGGGGCCGAAGTTGTCGGCCTCTCTGTAGTCAAGGCCATAGCCGGTACCGCCGCGATAGTTGACTGACAGCACGATGTAGCCCTCGGCGACGAGGTACTGATTAAATGCGTA
>JBAUYE010000211.1:0-5332 GCA_049584615.1 Candidatus Sulfotelmatobacter sp. | reverse complement strand
ACCGACGCCGAGATGCTTGAGAAGATTCGATCCTAGCGTGCGCGTTCGACGGGCAAGTGCGGCTGATGTTCCTGCCATAATGGACTTGGAACGCCACAGCCCGGCCGCCGGCCACTGGTCGCGGAATCAGTATCAGGCGTTGTTTGCCGCCACAGATCGGAAAACAGATCAGAGAACAGATCAGAAGTCCGAGCGCTTCGCTTGGGTCGCCGAAGATGATGGAGCGGCGCAGCCGCGGCGAATTCCACCTGCAACTCCGGGAATCCTCGCATTCCTCATCGCCCACAGACTCGGCGCAGCGTGGGAATTGGAGAACATCGTAGTCGCTGCAGCGGCCCGCCGTCGTGGCATCGGCCAGCGGTTGCTGGGCGAACTGATCGAGCAAGTTCGATCCATGCGCGGCAGCGAAATCTCTCTCGAAGTCCGCCTGTCGAATCGCGAGGCGCGCTCGTTATATCGCAAGGCGGAGTTCGACGAAGTCGGTTTACGCAGGAGTTACTATTCAAACCCTTCCGAGGATGCAATCCTTTGCCGCTTAAGGTTTTAATAGAACTTTCTCATAACGAGATTGCACCAGAATTCGGCATTGAACCGATTTTGGTGCTGTGGTAGTTTTAGCCAGTGAATCCCGGTTGGAGGTCTGCTGGATGCTGACTCCGAAAGACACTCTCCTGAGCAGCCACGACGAATTCCGCAAGCTGGCTCAGGAGCACATGCAATATTCCACTCGGCTCGAAAATCTCACCCAAAAACGTTACCTCAGCGAAGATGAAAAGCTGGAAGAAGTTCGTCTCAAGAAGCTGAAGCTGCGGCTCAAGGACCAGATGCAATCGATTGAGCGGCAGTACCGGCAGCAGTTCGGAACTCACGTAGCATAATTTCTTTTGGCTGTTCGATGGCGGCCGTCGCCGCTACAGGAATTTTCTATCTATCCGCGGGCGCTCATCAGCGCCTTTCTTTATTTGCACTTAGACACCTCCCGACCGAACTTGAGCCAGCCTCGCTCGCCTCTGCTCTATACTCGCCTCTGCTCTATAATGGAGCACTGCTCCCATGGTTCGTGACGGCTACTTTTACGCGCTGGCTTTGATCGTAGCTGCGGTGCTTGTAGGTTGGTTCACTCAGCCTGCCTGGGCCGCGGTGCCGCTGTTGCTGGCTGTGTTCTTCCTCTGGTTCTTTCGTGATCCGGAGCGAGTCATCCCGGACGCGGCAGGCGCTGTGGTGTCGCCGGGCGATGGGAAAGTTACAGAAGCTTCCATCGTTACAGTGGGCGGCGAGAAGCAGGTTCGCGTCAGTATTTTTCTGAGTGTCTTTGACGTGCATGTGAATCGCTCACCAATTGCGGGAGTGGTCCGCGAGGTTCGCTACCAGCGCGGGAAGTTCCTGAACGCCATGAATCAGGCTTCAGCGGAGCAGAACGAGCAGAATATTGTCCGCGTGGAAGGCGACGGACAGGTAGTGGTCTTCAAGCAGATTGCCGGATTGCTGGCGCGACGAATCGTGTTTCATCCGAAGATAGGCGAGCGACTGGAGCGCGGCCAGCGCGTGGGGCTGATCAAATTCGGCTCGCGTGTGGATGTGTTGTGCGATGCTACCGTGGCGCTGCAGGTAAAAGTTGGAGACCGCGTACGCGGCGGGGCAAGCGTTCTGGCTTATCTGCAACCCAAGGGCGAGCTGGCAGGTGCAGGGAGTTATTCCGCTGCGAAAGGGGTGCGCTGATGGATCTGCCGGTTCCCAGACGCAGGTACGATGAGCGGCCCACCCGCCGCATGCGCAAGGGGATGTACATTCTCCCTTCGCTGTTCACCACGGGGAATATGGCGGCCGGCTTTTACGCCATCCTTGAAGTGGTTCACGCAAGCGCCGCAAATTTCACGCACCTCGACAATGCCGCCAAAGCGATTGGATTTGCCGTTTTGTTCGACGGCCTCGATGGACGCGTCGCCCGCATGACCGGCACAACCAGCGACTTCGGCAAAGAGTTCGATTCGCTGGCCGACGTAATCACTTTCGGCGTAGCTCCCGCGATGCTGGCATGGACCTGGGGCTTTCACCTGATGCCGCAGGTCACGCTCACTGAGTGGAACTGGGATATCAAGCTAACCCAGTTGGGAGCAATTGCCGCCTTCCTGTTTCTGATGGCCGGAGCCAGTCGCCTGGCGCGCTTCAATATTACGACCAACCCGCAGCCTTCGAATCCGGGACGTCCAGGCAAGAAATATTTTGTCGGCATGCCGATTCCGGCTGGCGCGGGAGTAATTGCGGCAGTGGTGCACTTTCAATCAGGAGCTCCGCTCGAATCCTGGTACACGGCGATCACCTGGCTGGCGATGGTGGCTGCGGTGGGCTATCTGATGGTGAGCACCTGGCGCTTCTATAGCTTTAAGGACATTGATTTCCGCTCGCGCCATCCCTTCCGCTTGATCATTCTTTTGGGCGCTCTGATTGCCGGCATCTGGTTCTTCTCCAAGCCGGCCCTGTTCGCGGTTGCGCTGCTCTACACGTTCTCCGGGGTGTTCTGGCGATTGCAATGGATGTTCCGGCGACGCAACCAGCCGCCGCCGCCCACCTACACGGAGGCTTCGCAGACTTCATGAGTACGCCGTCCAAAATCGCGGCATCATCCCCGTCCTCTTCCGCGCGCGGGCAGCTATTCCGGGCGGCCATCGTGGGTGCGGCTACGCTCAAAGGCAAGGAAGTCGCCGAGATGCTCAACGAGCGGAACTTCCCCGCGGTCGATGTGCGCCTGCTCGATGATGATGAGTCGATCGGCCAGCTGGAAGCGACGGGCGACGAAATCAACTTCATCCAGAGCGTGCGCTCGGAGCAGTTTACGCACGTCGACTTTACCTTCTTTGCCGCCGACAAGGAATGTACGCGACAAAACTGGAAACGCGCCCGCGACGCCGGCAGCGCGATCATCGATCTTTCCGGCGCTTTGGAAGAAGAGGCGGGCGCAACCGTCCGCTCTCTCTGGACGGAGCGCGAGCGCGGCGAGATGTGGCAGCCTGAGCTGCAGCCGGCTCCATGCGTTGCGCCCCATCCCGCCGCCGTGACTCTCGCTCTGCTGCTGCTGCGGGCGCGCAAGGCGGGAGTGATTCGAAGCGCGGTGGCGACCGTTTTCCTACCAGTATCCGAGCAGGGACAGAAAGGCATGGACGAGTTGCACCAGCAGACCGTGAATCTGCTGTCGTTCCAGACCTTGCCCAAGGATATTTTCGACGTGCAAGTTGCTTTCAACATGGTCGCGTGCTACGGACAGGCATCAAGATTGTCGCTGGATTCGCTGGAAGCCCGCGTGCGGCGCGATTACCGCGAGATTGCCGGAGCGGATGCGCCGCAGCCCTCGCTCATGATGTTGCAGCCGCCTGTGTTTCACGGCCTTACGCTCGCCATTTTCCTGGAGATGGAGCAAGAGGTGGATCGGGAACGATTGTCGCAGTCGCTTGCCGGAGATCACGTGGCACTGGCGGGCGCGGAAGACGATTCGCAGCCGAGCAACGTGAACACGGCGGGTCAGGCGAACATTCTGGTTTCGCTGAAGAGCGACGCGGCCCGGCCGAATGGGATCTGGCTGTGGGCGGCCGCCGACAACTTGCGCATCGCGGCTATGACCGCAGTGGAGTGTGCTGAGAGCATGATCCCAACCCGCCCACTGGGAAAAATCCAATGAAAGCTCAGCGCCTTGCCGGGCTGATGCTGGTCTGGCTGGCCTTGATGCTGGCCAGCGCCAGTTGCGGATATCACACGGCCGGCCACGCCGTGCAGCTTCCGGAAAATGTCAAGACCATTGCTGTTCCAGCTTTCGTAAATGAGACTACGACCTACCGCATCGAACAACTGCTTACTTCATCCGTAGTACGCGAATTCACGACGCGCACGCACTATCACATTCTTAACGATTCCAGTGAAGCGGCCGATGCTACGCTGCGCGGCACTGTGCTTTCAGCCTCTTCGTCGCCGCTTACTTACAACTCCGCGACCGGACAAGCCGCCAGCGTCTTGGTGGTGGTGAGCATGCGGGTGGCGCTCACCGACCGCCAGGGCAAAGTGCTCTACCAGAATCCTTCGTATCTGTTTCGCGAGCAGTACGAAGTCTCTCAGGATCTGACGAGTTTTTTCGAAGAAGACTCGCCCGCCTTTCGGCGCCTCTCGCAGGATTTCGCCCGTACCCTGGTCTCTAACATTCTGGAGGGCTTCTAGATGCTAGAGTTTGATGTGGCAGAGTTATTGGTGAGGATTGTTTCGAGCACGGAGAACTTCTAATGCGAGCGTTCGCCCAGGCGGATCGGTTTGTCGGCGAGATCGAATCGCGCAAGCTGCGTCCGGCGTACGTGTTCGTTGGCGATGAAGCTTTCTTCCGCAAACGCTTTCGCGACGCCATTCTCGAACACCTGGTTCCTCCCGACTTGCGCGACTTCAGCGTGTTCGAGTTCGATCTTGGGGAAAATGATCTGGCTGAAGTTCTCGACCGCGCCCGGACGCCCTCTTTGATGGCTCCCTTTCAAGTGTTCTTTGTGCGCGGCGTGAAGAGCCTTTTCGGCCGCGGATCGAATGACGAAAAGCTCGCGGCCATCGAAGAGTATTGCAAGAATCCGAATCCTGACGCGATGGTGGTTTTCGTCGCTGACCACATCAGCATCCCCGCCGACGTCCGTCGCATGGAGATGCAGGATAAAGAGCGTTACCAGCGCATCCGCGAAACCATGGGCCAGTACTGCGGCATCGTCGAACTGGCACGCGTGGAGGAAGGCGAAGCGGTGCGCTGGATTTCCGATTACTGCACCAGCCGCGCTGTCCCGGTGAAGATCGATCCCGACGGCGCCCGCGAACTGGTAGACGCGCTCGGCGGCGACATGATGATGATCTCGAACGAACTGGAAAAGCTGATGCTTTACGTCGGCGCCCGGAATCGCATCACGCTGGGCGATGTAGAGACCATGGTTCTCGCCGCCAAGCAGCGGTCTTTATACGAGTTGACCGACGCCATTTCATCCAAAGACCGTGTGCGCGCGCTCGAGGTGCTGGATGCGATCCTGTCGTCGGGCGATGGCGAAGAAGCCTCCATCGGACATATTTACATGCTGGCGAAAACCTTTCGCCAGATGCTGGTGATTCTCGAACGCAACGTGCGCGACCAGCGCATGCTCTGGGCCGCGCTGTGGCAGGGCTTCCGCGTGCCTCCATTTGCCGCTGACGACATCATTAAACAGGCCCGCCGCTACAAATCGCGGCGCGATCTGACGCGCGCGATTCGCCTCGTGGCCAAGGCCGATTTGGCTCTGCGATCTAATCCCGTCAGCAAGCGTATGGTCCTCGAACGTCTGGTGAT
>JBAUYE010000210.1:0-2329 GCA_049584615.1 Candidatus Sulfotelmatobacter sp. | reverse complement strand
CATCAACAATTGCCCGTGAAGTATCGACGATTTCGGCGAAGCTGTCCCCGTATTGCAAGCGCTTTCCCACCATGTTTTCGATGTGGGGCGTTGCGACGAGGCCGTCGATTGGTGACCGCAGTTGCGTCTTGTCCAGCAGTTCCTGGTCCCTGCCCACTTCCGACTTCCAGAAGTCCGCCTGAATGCGCTGCACCCCGGCTTCGCTACCATCATTCGCCGCGAGAGAACGATTCATCTGCAGCAGGGCCATCTGGTACTTGGCCTGGGCCTGAGCGAGCACCGAGCGAGCGTCCCAATCCGCGAGGTTCGCGATGACCTGGCCACGGGTGACATGATCGCCTTCGCGAACGTACACCTTGCTGATTACTCCCTCGACTTCCGGCTGGATTTGCGCGGAGTGCAAAGGAGCCACGACCGCATCTCCGTCGACCCGCAGCGGCAAGGGAACCGCTGCCAGAAAGATCAGGACAGCGGCCGCCGCCACAACCGTCAAGGTGCGTCGCCGTTTTTCCATGGCCATAAACTTCCGCTTCTTCTCCAGCACCGGCTGGAGCACGGAAATGAATGGCACTTCCTTATACATCTGCGCATTGCGCAGCGCCACGGTCGCCTGCCCGGCGAGCACCTGCAGGATTTCGATATGAGCGGGTGAAAGAAAATCTGGATCCGCGCTCTCAAGGCCCAACACACCGACCCGCCCCGTGTCGTCGGTCAGCGGGATAGCGTAGAACGCCCGCATCCCCGAAGTCGCGAAGTAACTCTGGAATTTGGCTCGGGTTTCTTCCCGCGCGGCGTCAATTTTGTCGCCATGCTGCCGAACGTGCACTACTTCTTCGGAAAGCATCGACCAGCGCAAGAGATCATTGAGCGGGGCGACGTCGGGGGCGCCGGCATCGACCTGCGTGACGCCAGTGATGGCGCTGAGTTTATATTTTCCACCGTGCTCGAGGGCGACGGCGGCGCGCTCGTAAGGAATCACCGCTTGCGGCGCGTTGACGATGGTCTGCAAAACGCGTTCCAGGTTCAGCGTAGAGGTGATCTCGTGGCTGACGGTCACGAGCATTTCGAGGATCTCCACTTTGCGCTCAGCCAACAGCAGGCTCGCGTTGCGGAGAGCGATGCTCGCGGTTTCGTTCAAACTGCTGAGCGCGAAGAGGTCGTCTTCATCAAAAGGCTTGCCGTCGACAGGATTCACCGCCTCTACGACGCCGACCAGAGATTCTTTATCCAGCAGGGCAGCGACCGCGACGGACTCGACCCGTCCCTCTTCTACATTCAGGTTGCGTCGAACCAGCCGTTCGTCGCTCGGATCCGCGATCAGCACAGGTTCCCCATCGTCGGAGACGTCACCAGCGATCCCCTCGCCTCCTTTTTGCGTCATGCCTTGCCGGGTAGTCGGATCGTGGCCCGCCTGGTGCATAAGCAAGAGGCTGCTATCGCCTTGCACCATCCACACATTGACGGCCCGGCACTCGAGCGTCTCGCAGATCTTCGACCCAATGAGCGGAACGAGTTGATCCATCTCGATGGTCGAGCTGAAAACTTTCTCGATATCGTAGAAGTGGGTGAGGCGGGTGATGGATGTGAGGGAGTGGTGGCGCTCGAGTTCATACTGCCGGGCGGCAGCCAGCGCGGGACCGGCAACCTCGGCCACCCCTTGCAGAATGTCGAGGTGCGCTTCCGCCAGCGCCTCATCGAAGCTAAGAATCTCAATGGCGCCGACCAACGCGCCGTTGCCCATCAGGGGAAGATAAGCAAGAGAGTGCAGGGTTTTGCGGACATTAAGATGAGCGTATTGCTCGCGGATGAGGCTTCTGCCAGCGAACAGAAGAGGTTTGCGGCTGGCGGCAAGGATGCCGAGAGTTCCGGCATCGAGCGGAACAGTTTTATCGGGTGCGGCGTCGCCGACCGTACCGCTCACGGTCCAGACTTCTCCCTCGTCGGTCTCCGAAACTATGTAGACATTGACGGCAGAGCCGGGCAGCAGGGTGGCGAGATCGCGCGCAACCGTGCGCGCCCTGGGGGCGACCTCTTGTACCTCCAGAAGACGCACCGATATCGCGGCAATGTCGAGAACCAGATTGGGGCTCTGAGTTGCCATGAAGCTCGCTGCGGAATACCACGATACTCTTATTGAGCCCTGGGGGAGGCAGAAGTCCCAACTTGCAAATTCGCGGAGCTTCTTCTAAGTTGAGCGTGCACTTTAACAGAGGGTTGGGAAGGTGTCAACGGCTCTGGGGTGGTGGTGCAGTTTGATTGTCATCCTGAGCAAGCGTTCTTTGCGCAGCGAAGGATCTGGGTGAGCCGCGCGAGTGCACGGAGCCTGCCC
>JBAUYE010000209.1:0-8548 GCA_049584615.1 Candidatus Sulfotelmatobacter sp. | reverse complement strand
TCGACATCCTGCAATTGCTCGGTGTAAAGCGCGGCATCGCCGTGCTGACCAAATCCGACGCGGTGGATGCGGAAACGCTCGACGTCGTGCGGTTGGAGGTAGAAGAGTTTCTGCGCGGAACATTCTTAGACAAACCAAACTTAGACAAATCAAGCTTAGGTAAACCCGATGCCATCATCGCCGTCAGTTCTTTGACAGGCGCGGGACTGGACGAACTGAAGCGCGCAATCGCCTCGGCCGCCGCCGAGGTGCAGCCGCGGGATTCGCTGGCGCTCGCTCGCCTGCCGATCGATCGTGTCTTCACCATGAAAGGCTTCGGCACAGTGGCGACCGGCACGCTGTTGGCCGGGACGATACGCCGCGAGGACGAACTGGAAGTTTTTCCAACCGGGCAGCGAGTACGTGTGCGCGGAGCGCAGGTGCACGGACAAACAGCGGAGGCGGCAATCGCCGGACAACGGACAGCGCTGAACCTGGCGGGGGCGAGCACGGAAGATCTGTCGCGCGGGATGACCCTCGCGCCTCCGGCGACGTTTGAGGCGACGCGGCGGGCCGATGTGAGGCTGCGACTGCTGCCTTCGGCGCCGCGTCCTCTGAAAACCCGCGCGCGGGTTCATTTTCATTCGTACACGATGGAAATGGTGGTCGGCGTAACGCTGCTTGGGACAAAAGAAATTCAGCCGGGCGAGAACGGACTTGCACGCTTGAAGCTGCCGGAATCCGCGTTGCTCCTCCCCGGAGACCGGTTCATAATCCGGCAATTCTCGCCGGTGGTGACGATTGGGGGAGGGGTCGTACTCGATGCAACCCCGATTCTGCGCATGCCGCGCCCACTCGACTTTCTGGAAACGCTAACCAGCGGCGATGCGGAAGCGATTCTAAAAGCACGAATCGCACGGCGGCATCATGAAGGGATTTCGATGTCTCGACTGGTGGCGGAAACTGGTTGGACGAAAGCTGTGATCGAAGCCCAACTGGCTCCCGCGATGCGGAGCGGCGACGTGCTGGCGGCCGGTGGGCGGTTTCTGCATTTGCCTGCGCTCGAAGCGCTTAAGGCGCGCACCCTTAGCGCCGCCCTGGATTTTCATAGAAGGAATCCTCTGGTGGGTGGAATCAGCAAAGAAGAATTGCGGGCGCAGGTGGACGCGACCTCAGACGTCTTCGAGGCTGTTGCAGCCCGGCTGGTTCAGGGAAAAAAGCTCGAAGTGATCGGCGACTTGGCGCGGCTGCCGGGGCATGGTGTGGTGATGAAGGATGAAGAGGCCGAGTCGAAGAAGGAGATCGAGGATGCATTTGCATCGGCCGGCCTGAAGGTTCCCGCGCTAAGTGAGGTGATCGCGGGGCTCAAGGTGGACAAGGTTCGGGCACAAAAGATCGTGACTTTACTGCTGCGCGACAAGGTGTTGATCAAGGTTTCCGACGAACTGGTTTTTCACCGCAGCGCGCTGGAAGAGTTGCGGCGGCGGATGGCAATTTACAAATTGAAGTCGGCGAAAATCGATGTGGCAAAGTTCAAGGAGTTAACCGAAGTAACCCGCAAGTACGCCATTCCTCTCCTGGAATACCTGGATCGCGAGCGGGTTACACGGCGAGTAGGGGACGCACGCGAGATTCTTTAGATTCTCAGCCACGGATTCGCACGGACAAACAGCGAAGGTGGACGTGTGTGACAAGCCACTCGGCATTGATTTCTCTGAGCGCCTGCAAGGGCAAACGGGAATTTTCTGAGGCTACTCAAGCTATTTGATCCTCTGCCGATTAACTCTAGATAGCCCTCGAGGATGCGGTTTTCACCGAGGGCATGGTTTTCGCTATGACGTTGCGCTCCGCCGGAGTCCCGGCGCATTTTTCCGCTGCCAGACCGTATCTCTCTGAGGCGGGCAGAACCCGTTTCGCGAGAGCGATGATTTGCGGGTTCGTGCTGCTTCTCACCGCCTCTTTGCCTGCGGCAGCCCAGGTCCAATCCGAGTCAGCGGCCCGCTCCAAGGTCTTAGCCTTTGAAAGTGCTTGGGGCATGGCGGAAAAGAACAAAGACGCCAAGGCGCTCGATGCTCTGCTGGATGATTCTTTGACCTATATCGACTACGACGGCACTCTGAAGACCAAGAGCGATTTTCTCGCCGGGGTCAAGGCCTCTTCGGACAATCGCGAGGAGGAGGTCGTCGAGTCTACGTCGGCGCGCATTTATGGCGACACCGCAATTGTCATTGGTGTGTATCGCGTGAAGGGCATCGCTAAGGGCAAGCCTTACCAGCGCCGTGGACGTTTTACCGATACCTGGGTGAGTCGCAACGGGCTTTGGGTGTGCGTGGCCAGCCAATTTACGCTGTTAAGCCGCTAGGGTTTCCAACCTGTCGATGCTTTTCTTTCCCCAGAGATGTTCAATCGGATTCCTCTTGATAGATGAATCGCAGAATCTGCGCGACGGCTTCGCCACTAGAGGAAAGCGGCTGGGCCGCCGATGTATCCGAAGAGGTCGGTCCGATGAAGGCTAGGGTGTATGTGGTGCTTCTAGCTTGTGCATCACTTTTTGTGGCGGCGCAGAATTATGGCGATTCTGCTGCCCGTTCAAACATTCTTGCCCTGGAATACGCCTGGGACCAGGCGCAAGAGCGCGGAGACGTCAAGGCACTGAGTGCAATCTTCGACAATGTTCTCGTGTTCGTCGACCACGACGGGAAGATATTGACCAAGACGGAGTACCTGGCACGGGTAAAGTCGGACTCATCGCAGCTGCAGCAAATCGTAACGGAGTCAATGAGCGTGCAAGTGTTCGGAAACGCGGCAATCGTGGTTGGGGCTTACCGGGCCAAAGGCGTAGAAGACGGAAAGCCATACCTGCGGCGCAGGCGTTTTGTGGATACCTGGATGCTGATGGGTGAACATTGGGTATGCGTTGCTGCAGAGGCAACACCCGTCCCGCGTTGAGATGAACAGGAGAACATTGTGCCGCAGATTGTCGACCTTTGGCGCGTGAAAGGAAGAGCCGGAATGTGGAAGGTGCTTTCTGTTTTCCCGCTGCTTTTGCTGGCGTCTCGATTTCAGGCCCAGGATACGGCGCAGCCTGAGGCCGAGCAGGCCAGAATCCTGACGCTGGAAAACGCATGGAACCAGTCGGTGCAACAAAAAGACGCCTCGGCGCTTCGGATGCTGCTCGCGCCCGATCTGATCTACGTCGATTATGACGGCACGCTGATGAATAAGGCGGAGTATTTGGCCAGCATACAGTCGCTCGCATTGCATCCGGTGCGTATTGTGAATGAACAGGTGGGCATACATTTTTACGGTATGGTCGCGGTGGTCACGGGGGTGTGTCGCGAAAGTGGCGTAAAGAACGGCAAGCCCTATGCACTCCTCGAGCGTTTTACGGACACATGGATCCGCCGGGGCGATAACTGGGTGGCCGTGGCCAGCCAATCTACGTTGACCCCGCATTGACGCCCCTGCGCTGTGCGGCGAGCCCCATCACGCCGATCCGCCGCTGATGTATTCTTTCCTCTGATGCTCCTGATTCGTCCGGCTACCATCGATGATGTGGCGCTGCTGCGGAGGTTCATCCGTGAACTGGCGGAGTTTGAGCACGAGTCGGATCTTTGTGTGATCCAAGCGGCCGACCTGGCCCGGGATGGGTTTGGAGCAAGTCCCAGTTTTCGCGCGCTGATTGCAGACTGGGATGGGCACCCTGCGGGGTACGCTCTATTTTTTGGCCACTACTCGACCTGGGTGGGGCGGAGATTGTTTCTGGAGGATCTTTTTGTGCGCGAGCCGTTTCGCGGCCAAGGGATTGGAAAAGCGTTGCTGGCTTCCGTCGCTCGCATTGCCGTGGAGGAAAAGTGCAACGGAATGCAGTGGGAGGTGCTGAACTGGAATGGGAAGGCGATCGAACTTTACAAATCCTTGGGGGCGGAGTTCCTCGATCGGTGGCGACCGGTGTTGCTGAAGGACGACGCACTGCGGCGGCTGGCAGGGAAGGCATCTTGAGCGCGC
The DNA here is from genome assembly GCA_049584615.1 of Candidatus Sulfotelmatobacter sp. Taxonomy (GTDB): domain Bacteria; phylum Acidobacteriota; class Terriglobia; order Terriglobales; family Acidobacteriaceae; genus Sulfotelmatobacter. Next base: position 4,561 of record JBAUYE010000209.1, on the reverse strand, counting down.
CGGTTCGCATTATCGGTGCGGGACTGGCCGGGTCAGAGGCGGCGTGGCAGTGCGCCCAGCGAGGCGTGGACGTGGAATTGTTTGAGATGCGGCCGGTGCGGTCGACGCCGGCTCACCAGACGGCGGATTTTGCCGAGCTCGTGTGCTCAAATTCGCTGAAGTCGGACAGTGAGAACACAGCTCCGTGGCTGTTGAAGGAGGAAATGCGGCGCGCTGGATCGCTGTTGTTGCAGATCGCTCGAGAGTGCGCAGTTCCGGCGGGCCATGCCCTTGCAGTCGACCGCGTGACGTTTGCTGCAAAGGTAACGCAGGCGATTTCGCAGGAGCCGCGGATTACGCTATGCCGCGAAGAGGTGACTTCGATTAAAGAATCGGGTCAGCAGATCACCGTGATTGCCACCGGGCCTTTGACTTCAGAGGCGCTGGCCGCGGAGGTTGCAAGACTAAGTAACGGCGGGCGCGATACCGCTCCCCACAATTCTCATCTGTATTTTTACGATTCGATCAGTCCGATCATAGAGGCGGATTCCATCGACATGTCCCGGGTATACATGGCGGCACGCTACGACAAAGGATCGGCGGATTACATTAATTGTCCGATGACGCCGGAAGACTACGACCGGTTCTACGGCGCGCTCCTGGCCGCGCAGTCGGTGGAAGAGCGCGATTGGGAGAAGTTGAATTACTTCGAGAGCTGCCTGCCGATTGAGGAGATTGCGCGGCGCGGACGCGATACCCTGCGCTTCGGACCTATGAAGCCGGTGGGACTCAAGGATCCGCGCACCGGTCGGATGCCCTACGCCGTTGTGCAGTTACGGCAGGAGAATCTGCGGGCCGATTCCTACAACCTGGTGGGCTTTCAGAATCATTTGAAGTTTGGCGAACAGGCGCGCGTACTGCGCATGATTCCGGGTCTGGAAAACGCGCGCTTCCTGCGCTACGGGCAGATTCATCGCAACACGTATATCAACGGCCCGGCTTTGTTGCGGGAGACTTTGCAGATGAAAGCACATCCCCGGGTTCTGTTCGCCGGACAGATTTGCGGTGTGGAAGGCTATGTGGAGTCGATTGCGACCGGGTTGATGGCTGGGCAGCACGCCGCAGCCCTGGCACTCGGAACTGAGTTGGTGCCGCCGCCCCGGGCTTCCGCGTTTGGATCACTCACGCACTATGTAACTCACGCGGACGCGAAAAACTTTCAACCGGCGAATATTACCTTTGATCTGTTGCCCGCGCTGGAAAAGAAAATTCGCGACCGGAAGGAGCGGCACCGATTGCAGTGCGAGTTGGCCCTGAAGCACTTCGATGAATGGCTGGAGCACACCGCAGCGGCGGTCGCGAGAGGCTGAATCTCACAAGCGGCAGAGAGCGAACCTTAGTGCTGAGATGCACGCAGCAACGCAAATCGAGATCCGTCGCGCTAGTGCGGAAGATGCTCCGGCGATTGCCACGGTGCTGCATGAGTCCTTCGTGGAGTTCAGAGCGCTTTACACCGACGGCGGCTTTTCCGCGACCACTCCGGGTCCCGACCAGGTGCTCGCGCGCATGCAGGAAGGCCCAGTTTGGGTGGCTCTGTGCCGCGGCACGGCGCTGGGCACCGTAGCTGCGGTTATGAAAGGCGACTCAGTCTACATTCGCGGGATGGCGGTGCACCCAAGTGCCCGGGGGTCGGGGTGTGGCGCCAGACTTCTACAGCAGCTGGAAGTGTGGGCCTGCGGCGAAGGCTCCGCCCGGCTGTTCCTTAGCACGACGCCGTTCCTCGATTCGGCCATCCGTCTGTACGAACGATTCGGTTTTCATCGAACAGACGAGGGCATGCACGATCTTTTTGGAACGCCGCTGTTTACCATGGAGAAGATCCTTGGCGCCCCTGGAGAATTTATTTGACCCGCCAGTCTGTTTGCAGTACCTTCCTCCACATTCGACCGACGCCGAGGTGCGCGCTTGACATTCTCCGCCGTGGACGCCATCTATCCCGCCGTTGAACATACCAAGAAACAGCTCTTCCAGCCTTTCCGCCTCGGCCAGTGGACCAAGCTGGCGCTGGTCGGCTTGCTGGCTGGGGAGCTTGGCTCCGGTGGCGGGTGCAACAGTCACAACTTCAACTGGAATCAACACCCGGGAGCCACACGCCACTTTATGGATTCAGGTTGGCGGGCAATCGATCCCGCTTTGTTAGCCGGCCTCATCGCGGTGCTGGTCGCCGCCGCCTTGGTGCTGGGAATCATCCTGATGTACATAAGCAGCGTGATGCGCTTCATTCTGTTTGACAGCATCATGGCGAAAGAGTGCCACATTCGCCAGGGCTGGAGCCGCAGGCAAGGGCCGGGGTTGCGATACTTTCTCTGGAAGTTGGCTTACCTGGTGGTTACGCTGGGCGGCCTCACCGTGCTGGTTGGAATTCCAGCTGGGTTTGCCTTTGCCGCGGGATGGCTCAAGGAGCCGAAGGCACACATGGTCCCGCTGGTGCTAGGCGGGATATTCGTGTTCTTTGCGCTGCTGATTTTCGTTTTGGCTCTCGCCGTTATTTTCGTATTGACCAAGGATTTCGTCATCCCGCAGATGGCTCTAGAAAACATCGGGGTGATGGAGGGATGGCGGCGGCTGTGGTGGATGATCAAGTCTGAAAAGGGAGGCTACGCCGCCTATATCGGAATGAAGATTGTGATGGCCATCGGGGCGGGGATTATGGTGTTCATTGCCACGGTGATCTTAGGTTTGATCATCGCAATCCCTACGGCATTGTTCAGCATCCTTGCCATCGTTACCGGAAAAACCGCGGGGCTCACCTGGAATGCGTATACGATAACGGTCGCGGTCGTAGTGGGCTGCGTTTTGCTGGCGGGTTTTTTCTATGTAATCGCCCTGGTCTCGGTGCCAGTCATCGTGTTCTTTCCTGCATATTCAATCTATTTCTTCGCGGCGCGCTATCCCGCGTTGAGCGCAGTGCTTTACCCACCGACCGCTCCGTCCGTGCCTCAGAGCCTGCCGGGTGCCGCTCCTCCGCGCCCTCCAGAGCCTCCGCCCCTGCCGCCCACACCCGAGCCGATCGGGTAAGTGCGTTTGTCATTCCGAACGCGCCAAAGGCGCGAGAGGAATCTGCTGTTCGCATGCGCCCGCCACAGCGCCGACTTCTGGCTCGCCCCCGCGCAAGGGAACTCTCGCGCCTCTCCAGGTGTCTGATGTTGCAGACACGCGCGTGCCGAAGACGAAACAGGAGCCGGGGAGCTTTCTATGTCGTTCTCAATGGCAGGCCGTGGTGCGCGCGGACCCGAAATCAACGTAACACCGCTGATCGATGTGTTGCTGACCCTGATCATCGTTTTCATGGTCGTTGTGTCGATGGACAAAGAGCAGGGAGAGACCGCCCAGATTCCGCAACAGGACCAGAAACAGACGGCGGAATCGTCGCAATCACGCACGGTCATCATTCAGGTCGAGTGGACGAAGGAAGATCAGCCTCCGACCGTGAAAATCAATCAGGAGGACGTGCGCTGGGAGGATCTGGAAACGCGCCTCGCGGAAATCTATTTGAGGCGCGCCGAGAAAGTCGTCTTCGTGCGCGGCGATGCCGACGTCGATTTCCAGTACGTCGCCGACGTGATCGACGTGGCGCATCACGCCGGCGTGCAGACGGTGGGGCTGCTAACCATGGATCGGGACGTGACAGGCGAGTGAAAGTTCGGGCGCTAAACCGGTGGACTTCTAGTTCCGCGCCCGGTTCTTAATCCATATCGGTGTCCCGAGAAAGCCGAAGGCTTGCCGGATCTGGTTCTCCAAGAACCGCTGATAAGAAAAGTGAAGCTTAACCGCGCGGTTGGTGAAGAGCACAAACGTCGGCGGTGCGACCGAGGCCTGCGTCATGTAGAGAATTTTCACCCGCGAGCGCATCGGGACAGAGGCGCGCTCGAAGTCCACAGTCTCGATGAATCGGTTCATCGCTGATGTGGAAACGCGCTTGCGGCGCTCGGTGGCAACTTGTTCGAGCAGCGGGAAGATTCTCTCTGTACCTTTGCCGGTGTTTGCAGAAACAAAAACGATGGGCGCGTAATTCAGAAATTTAAGATCGTGGCGCAGGCGTTCTTCGTAGGCGTCGCGGTCGCCCGGGCGCTTGCTTTCCCGCATGCGCATGGCTTTCGACGGCCTCCCCGGCTTGAGCGCGCCGCCGGTGACGAGATCCCATTTGTTGACGACGATGATCATCGAGCGTCCGCTTTCGTGCGCGTAGCCGGCGATGGCGGCGTCGAGCTGGCTCACACCTTCGGTGGCATCGATCACCAGCAGCGCGATGTCGGCGGCTTCGAGATGCTTGCGCGCCATCACGACAGAAAGCTTCTCCGCCATCAAATGAGTCTTGCCCTTGCGTCGGATGCCGGCGGTGTCGATGAAGCGGAAGCGGCGGCCATTATGTTCAACAATTTCGTCGACCGCATCGCGTGTCGTACCGGGAATCGGCGAGACGATGGCGCGATCGGAAGCAGTCAGGCAATTCAACAGCGTAGACTTGCCTACATTGGGATGACCGATGATGGCGACCTTGGTCTCATAGACGGGCTTAGGC
>JBAUYE010000208.1:0-14810 GCA_049584615.1 Candidatus Sulfotelmatobacter sp. | reverse complement strand
CCGCTCCCACGATCAGAACGTTCCGCGCTCCGCCCCTCGCCCGCACTTCCCGCTGCGGTTTCTTCCGGACGCCGCCCCACGCCGCTCCTGGAATCAACCGCGCAGCCCACTCGGTTCCCTGAGGCTTTTGCTGACCTTGATGTAGAAAAGGAGAAGACACTTCAGACCAGTTCCAACTCGTACCCCTTGATCTCAATCGCCAGCGAACGCTGGATCGATTCAATCGAGATCACCAGCTTTCCCTCTTCGTGCTGCACCAGCACGCCTTCCAATCCCTGCAGGCAACCACCCCGGATCCGTACTCGCTGTCCCGTGTGCACGAACGGGTGCAGGGAAAACAACCCCTTCCCTTGCAACAGCAATTGCAGGTCTTCAATCTGCTTTACCGGTACCGCTGCTACGATCCCGCCAAAGCTCACGAAGCCGATCAGTCCGGCAGTTTGCAACACCGCCTGCCGCGCAATGGCAGACTGATCGATATGCACGAACGCATATCCCGGGAACAGAGGAACCGTCACCACTTTCTGCCGGTCGCTCCAGGTATGATTTTCGGTCAACAATGGCAGGTACACTTCGCAGCTCTTGTAGTTGAGCTGGGCGACCACTCGCTTCTCGAAGCGGTACCGGGTCTGCACTGCAAACCACTGTGCTGCTGCTACCACTGCCGGCAGCGGCGGCGCATCCATCGAGCCGGCCAGGCTTGCGGCCGGGACTCCATAGCTACCGCTCATTGAGTCCCACTGCCTATTCTTAGTTTTTCTTGCACTGCGTCTTTCAGCTTTTGGCCACGCCGCAGTACTTGCGACGGGCAACCGTTACTCGTCGGAATCTTCCCGCTCCCGCATCTCTACAACCGCCGATAAATTCGCTCCGGAACTGGAAATCTTCTCTCTCGTAACACCGTCCCCAGGATTCGCGATTGCGCTGCTTCCAAAGTCTCCTTGATCTTGCGCGCAGTCGCTCTCCGCGTGTTATGAGCCCCCAGCACCAGGATGATTCCATCCGTGAGCTGTCCCAGCAGCGCAGCCTCGCTCGATATCCCCGCCGCAGGCCCCTCGATCACCGCATACTCGAACTCTTTTCGCAGCTCCGCCAGCCGCGAAATCCAGTAGCGCCCCGTCCCTGATTCCTCGCTGCATTCGCGCATCCCGAACCCAGGTACTCGCCACAAGTTGACCGCAGTCTGCCGGGACCACGACTTGATCGCTGCCCCACCCATGCTCCAGGACGCCAACTCCGCCGTCATCTCCCGGCCCACGACGGCGACATGCGCACTCGTCTCCAGCGCCAGAGCCTGTCCCACCTGGTCGCAGAGACCGGCCACATCCGTGTGCGGCTCCGCCCCGCTGAACACCACTTGAGTCACCGGTCGGCCTCCGCTGGCAAAAAACACACGCTGCACCAGGCCCCGAATCTGTTCTCGCGCGAAGTCTTCCGGATTCCAAACCTCCGGCCCACGAAACACCTCAACCTGCAGCAGTGGAGACTCCTGCGCCATTGACCCGGTGAAATCGTCACTTCGCAGCACGTCCGCATTAGCGCTCATCTCATCTCCTTTAGGCGGATAACCTTTGGTTCATTTCTTCCGGTATCGAAGCCAGTACCGGGATTTCCAAACACCTCAAAACCTCTTCAGGAGTGCGCAGCGCAGGGTCCAGATAGTCCGCCGCGAACGCGGCGCCAGTCCCCGAAGTCAGCGCCGCAGCGAACCCCACCAGCAGGACCACGCCAGCCGGCCACACCGGCAGCGCCGGCACCACCGGCTGCTCGGCGATCGCTACGTTCACAATGCCGCCCTCATCTAAAGCATCCCCCATACGCGCTTCTTCCCGTTTCTTTACATAGAGCAGGTAGTTCTCCTGCGCCGCCTTCTCGCTGTTCGTCAGATCATCTTGGGCAATCGCGTCGTCGCCGAGTTGCCGGGCCAGGCGGTGATATTCCGCTAACTCTGCTGTCGTCGTCGCCTCGCGTGCTGCCAATCCCTTCATCTCAACCTGGGCCTTCTGCAACTCTGCCTTGGCCCACTCATAGTTCACATCCAGGTCCGTTGTCTGGTCGCGCACCGGACTCTGCTTCTCCGCCGCAATGGCTTCTTTGGCCTGAGCAATCTGCTGCTCGACCTCCTGCACCAGACGATGGCTCGGCTCAAACTTGGTCAGCAGTTGTGTCTTCTTCAGCTCCAGATCCAGCAGGCTGGCTTTCAGCGCCCGCAACAGCTCGGGATTATCTGCCGTGCGAACCTGGGTAACATTCCGCGCCGGCAAATTTGCCAGCTGCGTATCGAGTTCGCGAACCCGATGTTTTGTGTCAGACATTTGGGCCTCAATTTGCTGGTAGCTCGCCTCCAGGTCGTCGAGTCGTGTCAACATCAGATCGCGTTGCTGCGCGGCCATCACCACGTCGTGGCTGTTCGTGAAGTCCGCCAGCTTTCCCTCAGCCTCTTCCAGTTGTCGCCGCGACTCTGCCGTCTGCTGATCGAAGAACTGTAGTTGTCCCGCCGGCCGGTGGACTTCCATGTGTTTCTCCAGATAAACGCTGGCTAACGACCGCAGCACACGCGCCGCCAGTTGAGGATCGGGTGCGCCATAACTTACCGCGATCAGGTTGGTTTTCTTGATCGATTCCACCTCCAGCTTGCTGGCCAATTTTTTCGCCGCTCGCTCCACCCGGGCCGCTTGCTCTTCGTGCGGCCGCAGCCATCGCAACCAATCATGCGCAGCCAGATCGTTGGCCTCCGCTACGCATCGCAAAACATCGTCGTCCTTCAGCAGTTCTACTTCTGAATTCAGTTCTTCTTCCGTTACTTCTACCCGCGAGAAATCGGGAGGAGCATTCTCCTGCGCCGCCACGGGAGGATCGGCTCGTCCCCTACGCACCAGCACGCGCAGGTGCGCCCGATAATTGACTCCGGCGAACGCGTACACCGCCGCCAGGACGAATATCAACCCCGCGATCCCGACAAACAGTTTCCGCTGCCGGAACAGAACCATCGCCAACTCCCGCATCGTCGGCGACTCCGGCACTTCTTCTCTGCGCACTAAATCCTGATCTCGCATGCGGGTTGACCTGGTTTGGCTGATAAAGTCGGCCTGATAAAGTCTGCCTTGATAAAGTCACGTACTAGAACTGTGTAGGACTCACGTACATGCTTAAGGCTGGTTTGGTTAAGAACGGCTCGATCTTCGAGATGGAATTTTGCGGAACAAACACCAGATCACCCGGGCGCAACTCCGCCGCCTCGCCCAGGCTTCTCTGCTTCAACATCTTTTTCAGGTTGAAAACGTGCGCCTCCACCAGATCATCATTCACCCGGCGAAACAAAAGCACCTGCGAGTGCTTCGCCTCGTGCGTGAACCCGCCAGCAATTTCGACCGCTTCCATGATGGTCGTGTCCCCGCGCAGCTCGTACTTGCCGGGCTTTCCAACCTCCCCGCCCGCGACGAAATAAGGATGCTCAAAGTCCTTCAGCGCCACCGCCACCTGCGGATCGTGCAGATATCCCGTGTACGCTCGCCGCACCGCCTCACGAAACTCGTCCAGAGTAAGTCCTTGGGCGAACACCGGCCCCGCATCCTTTAGGGCGATGTATCCATCTGGTTGTACGGTGAGTATCTGGTCGAACTCCGGCGACAGCGTGAAGCTCAACGTCACCACGTCGCTGCGCGTGAGCCGGTAAAGCGGACGGCGTTCCCCTCCGAGCCTGGGGTTTCCCGTGCCGTCCGCTTGCCCCGGTTTTGCGGCCGCCATTCCTGTGCTTCCCGTCCCAGCCCCGGTTTGGCCGGTTGGAGAAGACTGTAGACTCGCTCCCAGGTCCTGCTCCCTCTTTTCCTCCTGGGCGAATGCGGCCACGCAAAGCTGTAACGACAACACGCCCACCACCGCAACTCTTGTCCAGCCAACGAAGGGCTTCATTGCGTGATAGGCTCTGTTTTCCCTGGATTCGTAAACCCAGATTCTGAGATCCGCTCAGCTGTCCGGCGGGTCTCTTTGTGCAAGCTATGCCCATGCGGATTTCGCAGCAAGACATGGGAAGTGCTGTCTACCAGCGTGGTCACGCCAGTTTTGATCGCAAGAGTGCGCCGAACCAAGCCAGCCGCTGCTTTTCATACCGCCCAGCGCATCCAATAGAGTCGAAAGAGCATTCCCTCGCGGGCTACCCTCAAAAGTAGACTTGCATGTTCACGAAATCACACCCGCTCGATGAAACCTGACTCGAGACCGCGCCTTGAAGCCGCGCCCCGCAACATTCCTCGCTCAAACAGCCGGAACATTCCCCATCCCAATCTGGCTCGCCGGATTTTTTCCACAACGCCGCAATCCAATTTCCCGAATTGAAAGCCTCCTCCGAATAAAGTGACATGTTCCCTTGAGTCCCTCGCCTTTCACCCCTAAGATCAAAACGGCCCGTAATCCCGCTCCCCTCGGAGCTCTTCTTAATGACTTCGTCCCCAGTCCCAGCCATCGCAGTCCTCATCGCCGACTCCAACCGCATGCAGGCGCAGCTTCTCACCAGCGCCCTGCGCCGCCGCTCCGAGTTCCGCATTTCCACCTGCCCCATCGACATCGCCTCGATCCTGCACGCCGTCGCGAGCACGCCAGCCAAAGTAGTCGTCCTCTCCCTGAATCACTCCGTCAACATCGCCAATCAGATGGCGTCCATGCGCCGCGTTCATCTTTCTCATCCCGCGATCGCAAAAGTTCTTCTAGTCGAGTCCTACGACCGCGCTCTGGTAGTCAGCGCCTTCCGCTCCGGCGCCCGCGGCATCTTCTGCATCTCCGACACGCATTTCCGCCTGCTCTGCCGCTGCATCCAGCGTGTAGCCAGCGGACAAGTCTGGGCCAACACCGAGCAAATGACGTTCCTCCTCGACCTGGTCTCCGAAGTCCCGTCCCTCCGCGTCCTGAACTCCGTAGGCCACCAGCTCCTGACCCCGCGCGAAGAGCAAGTCGTAGCCCTGGTAGCCGAAGGACTAAGCAATCGCGAGACCGCCGGAGAACTAAACCTGAGCGAGCACACCATCAAAAAGTATCTCTTCCGCATCTTCGACAAACTAGGCATCTCCTCCCGAGTCGAGCTAGTCCTGTACGCCGTAAACCACGGCGACCCCCTCCAAGCCGAATGGCTAGCCGGCGCAACCCACGCCCCATCGGACTCCTAACAGTTTTCAGGGAGATGGAATTCCGAAATGCAAATGTGGGCACGGCCGCCTCGAGAGCCTGCCCCGAGCAAAGCCGAGGGGTCCAGCCGAGCAAAGCGAGGCGTTGCACCACCCAAGTGCCGCAGCGCCAGCGATCAGAGCAAAGAGGCACGAGGGTGGAGCAGGCCTTCAGGCCTGCGTCAAAGCCTGCCAGAACACAAGGGCTTCAGCCCCCGAGGTAAACCCGAACATTTGAAAACCTCTCCCAACGCCTGTATAAATCCCAAGACGGACCAAGTGCCCGACACCCCTCCAACCCCCGGCCCCACTCCCCAACCCCGCGGCCCCACCATAATCGCCGCCGGCCTGCTCCTGGCAGCTCTAGCCGTAGTAGTCCTCTACACCAGCCGCCGAGCATTTCTAAGCCCGGTAGCCATGGTAGTAGTAGCCGCGATCGGACTAGTAGCCCTGCTACTGCAACGCCGCCTCCGCCCCGATCTTCGCTCCGACCTCGGCCCCGCGGCGCAGTCTTCTTCCGCGCAAGAATCCGGGACGCGCGCCCCACTCCGCCTAAACGCCGCAGGCGTACTCTTCGCCATAGCCGCCGTCTTCGCCGACGTCCTCCACCTGAACCCAGCCCTGACGCTGATCACCGCCCTGGCCGCCGTAATCTCCTTCGCCATCAGCGGCGTAATAGTCCTAAACGCCCTCCGCAAACCCCACCCCTAAGCTGCGAATAAAGGTTGTCATTCCGACCCTGAGCGAAGCCGAAGGGGAGGAATCTTGGTGTCCCAGCCCTGACCCGCGCCCTCGAAGCCCATGGGCTTTTTCCACAACCAAAACGCAACCCCTGTGACGAACGACCGTGACTCAGGTGATAAACCTCGAAATACTGGAGGAAGTGTCCGTAAAAGCAATCAGGGGAGCAGCCTCAATGTGGAGAAAAGCCAACCGGCTCGCAGGAGCCCAACTAAAGCACTGCAAAGAACGAGGCGAATGGGCCGAACTCTATTTCATGATGATGGCCGCAGGCCTGGGCATGAAAGTCTCCAAGCCCTTCGGCGATTCCGGAAGATACGACGTAGGAGTAGAAAGCCACATCCGCGAGAGCAATACCCGCGACCGTCATAGCCGCGAGGATCATAACAACGCCAATCAAGGCCGAGTCCTCCGCGTCCAGGTAAAGTCCACCATCTACAGGCGCCGAGGAGATGGCTACAGCCTCAACGTGATGGGACCGCAGCGCAAAAAGTATCAACCCGGCACAGTAGATTTCTTCGCCATCCTGCTAATCCCCATCGACGACTGGTACATAATCCCCTTCGACGTAATAGGAAGAAAAAACAGCACCCTCCACTTCACCCCCGCCAGCAAGCGCCAAAAATACGGCCCCTACCGCGAAGCCTGGCACCTCCTCCAAGCCAACCCCGGCCTGACAATCCAAGCCAGCAGCGACGAGCAAACAGGAGACAATCCGCAAACCGGATGAGGACTTGGAAAGCGCCACGCCCGGGAAGGGCACGACGTCAGTCGCGCCGCAAGGGCCGCCAGGAAATGGAAGCAAGCCGCGAAGCGGCGAAAGAATGCAGCCCACGGCGCAAGCCGTGGGCAAATGCAGGAGACGACAACTCAGCCCCGAAGGGGCGGAAGAAGTTTCTTCGGAGTTCCCAACAATTCTGCCTCTCGGTCAACCATTTCCCGAGTAATGCGAGGATTCTCTATCTTCGTATTCCCGTATGCGAAGCTACGCCTCTGCTCCTCTTTCTCCTGTAAGGTTGGGACAGCATTCTTCGCTGCTTCGAGCAGAACCTCCAGATGTTTCGTCATAGAATCGTTCTCCCATAAGATTTGTCATTCCGAACCGGACAGAAACCCCGGGAAGGAACCTGCTGTAAGCCGACACCACCACAAACCGAGGGTGGCCCATTCTTCGCGCACTTTGCGAAGAGTGGGATTCCACGATCCCATCCCTCTGCGGATCGGAAAGCGCCACGACCGGGAAGGACACGACTTCAGTCGCGCCGCTCGCCCGCAAGAAATGGACCCAAGTCCCGCAGGCAAGGCGCGCCGCTACACCACCAGGAGGCGATGGAACCGACTGCCTCTCCCGATAGCATTGAAAACCGCGAACACCAGATCTCCAAATTCGAAGGCTGACGCGCTGTAACTCTTTTTAGTCTCCTTGTCCAGGAATCTTGCGACGAGCTCACCTTCTGACACTTCCGTTTTAGCAAGGAAACGCTCGTAGCCTTCGATCAACTGTCTGATTGTTTGGCTAGCCTCTTTGAGTTCAGGCTGCGAAAGCATCCATTCAAGTCGCTCCGTCGGGCTGAGGGCTATCATGCTGGCTGCGTCAGTGGGACTGACCGTTCCGCTCTTGGAGAACACCGCGAGTAAATAAAGCAATCCCGAGTAACAGGTCAATAGCCGACTGTGCTTGAGTTTGTAATTCTTCACGCTGCGCTTGGCCCTCTTCTCGGCAGGCACGCTCTGGGTGCGAGCCTCATAATTCACGCAAAACGTTCTCCACATCCGGAGAATATCGTTGGCCAGAAACGCCGGAACAAAATTATTCTTGTTGTCCTGATAGTCTCTCCAGTAGGACGCGATCACATCGTCGACGATACGACGGTAGGCCGATTCTCCAACCAATGGCGTGCTTTCGAGCAATAGAAGTAGTCGCGCCGTGAACGTGTTGTTGGCGTCATCTTCCGGCTTACCCAGAGTACCGAGCAACTCCCCCACAGTGTGATGCGTGAGATATTCGCCGTCCGCCGAAAACTCAGGAAGGCCTAATTTCTTGTTGGCCTCGATAAGATCCGCCTTAACCAGAATTTGGTTTAGGCGAGACAGCGCAGGAGTTTCATGAGTGCCGAGGCCAACGATAAACACATCGAGGTCGCTATGACTGCTCGCCTCCCCGCGCCCAAAAGAGCCCGTCATGTAGACGCAGGCGGTGTCGCCACAGAGTTGTTCCGCGCGGACCAACTCCCTGCGAAGAGCCTCAATGCGCTTTGCCGTCTCTAGACGCCGCCGGTCAAGGATTTCTCCCATGTACACCCTCCCACTGGAAGATTTTGGTGAAAATCTCCGCTTGTTCTATCGCATCCTCGAGGGCGTGGTGCGTGTGCTTATGCTTAGGTCGAAGGGAGGGAAGGAGCTTCGACCGGCCAGCCCCGGAGATCGGAACAGACGCCTTCACCGCGAATGCGGTCTTCATATCGAAGCAGAGGGAGTGGTTGAAAGGAGATCCCTCCGCAGCAAACCGAACAAAATACCAATAAAGCCAGGCCCAATCAAAGCTCAACGGGTAAGCCACGAGAACCGGCTTTGCATCATCCGTAATACCCTTGATCCACCTGCTAGCCTCCGTCATCGCCAACTCTGGAGCTTCGCCCTCTCTGAGCAGTCTGCCTCTGTCCAGGCCGTTGACGCGAAGCGCTTCTGGCTGAAAACTCTCCGAGATGGGCCTGAGCTCGCGATAGAAAGTCTGCTTGTAGTCCTGCGGTGGAACGAAATGTTCCCCATCGAAAGCTCCTGCATACACTAGAGCGAACGAAAGCATCGAGAACGGGCCAGGTATGGGCCCGTCGGTCTCAACATCGGCTGAAAAGTAGATGTCTACCGCTCGCTCACTACTGCCCCCTGCCTTCATTTGCTCCCGCTTCACATCACTTTCCTCTGCAATCGCCATCGTGTTCATATTAGCAACTTTCTGTTGATTTCTGGCGCCATTGGCGAATAAAAAGCGAATTTCGAGAAATGATAACCCCAAACACTTCCGATTGGTAGCTCAAAATGTTCTAAGCATGTTAACGCACCGGCTTCACGTTCCCGAAAACGAAGGAAATAGTGCCTTGGCTGGAACCTTCTTGGGCAGCAGTCTTCCGCTGACATAGCTATCTGAAACACGGGGACCGAGGGAGTCCCCGTTGCGGCTAAGGTGCAATCAAGTAAAGTATCTATCCGAAAAAGTCTATCAGCCCAGCCTCAGCCAAGCCACTCGACAATCCGCGTGACCTCATATCGTTTCGCGCATGACCTCATGAGCTACGCATCGCTTGAATCTACGGTCTGCGCCATTTATCCGGACGGCCTCCATCGGTATAACGAACGCGCTCAACAAGAACGGCTGCACTTGGGTCAATCTCCCTGGCCCTTTCGATCGCCTCCGCCTGCGTCGACTCGTGACCGCTGATTCGGTCAGCACCTGGCCTTCGGATTGCGTAATCGCGTTCCTCGGGTCGCCTCTCGATAAATAACTTCCCCATAAGCACTCCTCTGAACATCTCCCAAATCGAAACTACAAACCTAGCTGCACCCGCTCGTGCTCCCACAACTCCCGCACCGGTAGCAGCTCCCATTCCGCGTCATGATGCTGCCGCAGAAGCTGCACGTAGGAGCGTCGCCCAGATCGATGATGCCGGCCAGTTGGTCGGCCGCGTGCACTGAGCCGGGCTGCGGGCTTCGGCTCTCGGGCTTCGGCCCTGAACCATTCATCTCGCTCTCTGGCAACTGGCTACTGGCAACAGGCGGCTTAACTCGCAGATTCTCAAACAAGAACTGCTGCTGCCCGGTCAGGAAACGCAACTGCAGCCAGCGGAAGATGTAGTCCATGATCGACTTGGCAAACCCGATGTCGGGATTGCTGGTCCACCCGCTAGGCTCAAACCGCGTGTGCGCAAACTTTTCGCACAGCAGCTTCAGCGGCACGCCATGCTGCAGCGCAATGGACGTGGCCAGCGCAAAGCTATCCATCAGCCCCGAGACCGTCGAGCCTTCCTTGGCCATGGTGATGAACAGCTCGCCCGGCTCCCCATCTGGATAGAGCCCGACGGTGATGTAACCCTCATGCCCTCCAATGTTGAACTTGTGCGTGATCGAAGCCCGCTCCTCCTGCAGCTTGTGCCGCACGGCGCGAGGAGGCGCATTAAGATTGTCTTCTTCGCGTGGCGCGGCCGCCCCCGGCCGCGGGTCATCTTTGCTGGAGTTGGCAGTCTTAGTCCCAGCCGCCGAAAGCGGCTGCGATTTCTTGCACCCATCCCGATAAACCGCGACCGCCTTCAGGCCAAGCTTCCAGGCCTGAAGATAAGCCTCCATGATGTCTTCAACCGATGCATTTTCCGGAAGATTGACCGTCTTCGATATAGCCCCGGAAATAAAAGGCTGCGCAGCAGCCATCATCCGCAAATGCCCCATGTAAGCAATCGACCGAGTCCCCTTAGCCGGCTTAAACGAGCAATCAAACACACCCAGATGCTCATCCTTAACATGCGGAGCCCCCTCGATGGTGCCCGTAGCATCAATGTAGCTGACAATCGCGTTAGCCTGATCGTGATCGTACCCAAGCTTGAACAAAGCCGTAGGCACCGTCTGATTCACGATTTTGATCATGCCTCCGCCGACCAGCTTCTTAAACTTAACCAAGGCCAAGTCAGGTTCTACACCAGTAGTCGCACAGTCCATCATGAAGCCTATGGTGCCGGTGGGGGCTAGGACTGTTACTTGACTGTTGCGGTAGCCGTGCTTTTCGCCTTGGGCTAGGGCTTCGTCCCAGCATTGTTTGCTGGATTCGTAGAGAGTGCTTGGGACATTATTTTTATTTATGTTGTTTACTGAGGCGCGGTGCATTCGGATTACGTCTAGGAATGGTTCGCGGTTTATGTACCAGCCGGGACAGGCTCCTCCGGGCATGTTGTTGGCTTCGGTTATGCCTAGACGAGTTGCTACTGTGTCGGTTGCCGGGGTTAGCGGCTGGCATTGCTCGGCGATCTTGCTCGACTGCAAGTAAGCTTCGCCGCACATGATTGCGGTTACGCAGGCGGCGTAGTCGCGACCGCCGTCGGAGTCGTAGGGCAGGCCTGCGGCCATTAGTAATGCGCCTAGATTTGCGTAGCCTAAGCCTAGCGGGCGGTAGTCGTGGGAGTTGCGCATGATCGCTTCGGTGGGGTATCCCGCGTTGTCTACCAGAATTTCTTGCGCTGTGATTAAGACATCTACTGCGTGGCGATAGGCTTCTACGTCGAACGTTCCGTTCGGGGCGAACTTCAGGAGATTCAGGCTGGCCAGGTTGCAGGCTGAGTCATCGAGGAACATGTATTCGCTGCACGGGTTGCTGGCGTTGATTCTTGCTGTGTTCTTCGAAGTGTGCCAGCGATTTGTGGTGGTGTCGTATTGCATGCCGGGATCGCCGCAGTGCCAGGTGGCTTCGGAAAGTTTCTTTAACAGGTCTTTGGCTTTGTAGGTCTTCATGACGCTGCCGTCCTGCACCTTTTTGGTGGAGAAGTCGGTGTCGCGGACTACGGCGTACATGAAGTCGTCGGTTACGCGGACGGAGTTGTTCGCGTTCTGGAAGAAGATGGAAGAGTAGGCGTCGGAATCCGGATGCGAGCCATCGTAGCCTTGGGCTACGAGAGCGTGGGCCTTGGCTTCTTCTTTCTGTTTGCACTCGATGAACTCTACGATGTCGGGATGGTCTACGTTGAGGATGACCATCTTGGCGGCGCGGCGAGTTTTGCCTCCGGACTTGATTACTCCGGCGAAGGCGTCGAAGCCTTTCATGAAGCTTAGCGGGCCGCTGGCGGTGCCTCCTCCGCTCAAGCCTTCAGTGGAGGAACGCAGCGGGGAAAGATTTGTGCCGGTGCCTGAGCCCCACTTGAAGAGCATGCCTTCGGTTTTCGCCAGAGTCAGGATGGAATCGAGCGAGTCTTTTACTGAGTTGATGAAGCAGGCCGAGCATTGTGGCTTGCTGTAGCCGGTGATGCCGAACTCGACTTGCTGGGTCTGGGGATTCCAGTGCCAGTTGCGGGCGTCGGAATTGGGCTCGATGCGGTCGCAGCCTACGTTGAACCATACGGGCGAGTTGAAGGCGGCGTACTGGCGGACGAGGATGTGGACGAGTTCGTCGTGGAACGTGGCTCCGTCTTCCGGAGTTTTGAAGTAGCCCTGGGCTAATCCCCAGTTGCGGATGGTTTCGGCTACGCGGGTGACTAACTGGCGGACTCCGGTTTCGCGCTCGGGCGTGCCTACCTTGCCGTGCAGGTATTTCGAGGCCACGATGTTGGTGGCGGTCATGGACCAGTCTTTGGGGACTTCGACGTCTTTTTGTTCGAAGATCACGTTGCCTTGGGCGTCGGTGATCTGGGCGAGGCGGAGATCCCATTCGAGCTCGTCGTAGGGGGAGACGCCGGGCTTGGTGAAGAGGCGGCGGAAGGACAGACCGGGGGCGGTCTTCTTTGGGTTCACGGCGTTTGCGGGCGTGACAGGGTTTGCGGGGGTGGCCGCAGGGGCATTGACGGTAGTGGTTTTGACCTCGGGCATTGCTCTCTCCATTATTAGTTAGATTCTATCCAGCTTGACCCGATTCGGCGTCCCTTTGGGGGTGGATGCGGGAATTGGGTTGTGCCCGAACGGGAATTTGTTCGGGGTGTTGCAGTTCTTGTAAAGAGCTTTTCTTTCGCCCTCTTCGGGGCTTTCGGGGGCTAAAGCCCCGGATCGTTTTGCTTCTTACGCGGCGCTTAAGCGCCGCTCTCCCACGGTGCTGCCTGTGTCGGTGGTGCTTCGATACTTCTAAACCTCAATACCTGCCTTTGACGCAGGCTTGAAGGCCTGCTCCACCCGGTTGAAAACTTTCTCCGACCGGTTTGCCTGACCCTTCGGCTTAGAAGCCGGAGGGCAGGGGGTGAGGACAGTGAAGATTTTTGTTGGCTCCGGAATCCAGAGTCGGCGCCTGCGGTGCTGCATCCGATGCTTGTGCCTTTGCTGTTGGGGCTGGCGTTGTGGTGCTGTCGGCAGAGTCGGACAGGAGTGTCCGACCCACACGAGCCGTGCCCACGTCTGTCAGTTCCAGCGATGACTGGAAGTCGACGTCGATGCCTGAGGCTTTTTCGGCGGAGGAATGCATCCACTGGTTGAGGGCGTTGCAGATGTTGCGGCGCTGGCTCTGGTCTTCGATGACTACGAAGCGGAGGAAGCAGCGTCCGGAGGCCAGGCGGGCGCGCATGGGATTGGCGCAGGTGAACATGCGGTCGAGGGTGAAGGCCATGTCGTCGTCTTCGGAGAACTGGAGGACGGCGAGCATGCGGCGGGTGGCCTCAGCGGCTGAAGCCGCGTCCCTGGGGTTGCCGCTGACGGCACGACTAAAGTCGTGCCCTTCCCGATCCATGGATCGCGCCACGACATCCGAAGGGGCGGCTGTCTCGACATGGGTGTTGCTCGCGCCCAGGTCCATGACTTCTTCGGCCAGGGCGTAGATGCCGGGCTTGCTGGGGACTACGAGGAGGCTATGGGTGGAATCGCAACGGAACCAGCGCGACCATTGCAGGCGGCGTGGGTCCACGGGGCGGTCGAAGCCGTGCCGGGCTAGGGAATCGGCGACGAGTCGAGTTAAAGCTTCCATCCAAGGGCTCCTAAAATCGGCTTCGGGCTTTGGCTTTCGGGCTTCGGCCAGAAGTTGAACTGCGTTCGGGTGTCAGACGAGTTCTTAATGATTGATTCCAGTCGGCCCCCCGGGGGAGGATCGGGGGAACGGCCACCGCACTTAACGCTTTTGTTTCTTACGTTTACGGGCGGCGCCGGGTCACCTCTGGCCTGGCGCCCACCCGTAAATCCTTCCTGACAGCGCCCCTCGTCTTTCGCCGGACCCGTTCCCGCGAGACCGGTTTCAAAGGGCTATGGGAATGCAAAGTTACTGCCGCTTATTGTGCCTGTCAAGAGGGAAACACCATAGGTTGTATCCTCAACAATGACGGCCTTGGTGCGGGGGTGAGGGATTCGTTTGGGATTTGTTTTCCACAAAGGGAATTCATCGTCTGTTCACAAAGGCAGTGGTCAGTTCTCAGTGGCGAGTGGTCAGCAGGGCCCCTCAAGATGCTGCGGCTGTTTACAGCGAGCGCAGGCCGGGGATGGAGCTGCGGCCGCTGCGGTAGGGTTGGGGAGATTTGCGCATTAAGTGGGCTGGGAGTGACGGTGGCATTCGAGTTTCGCTCTGCTCCGGATTCTCGTCCGACAGCAAGGGTACGTAGATATCCTCGAAGATCTGGCGAGGCGCTATGCGGAGAACGCCGTCGGAGGATTCGACGAGATAGTCGCCTTTGCGTCCGGAGTGTTGTCGCCCGAGAACGTCGGCGAAGGTGAGGCTGGTGGTGAGTTGTTTGGCTTTGACCAGAAACCGGGTGCGATAGGTGATCCATGGGTTCGACGCTTTCATTCAGTTCTCAGTTCCCAGTTCTCGGTTCTCAGTTTTTGATCGTGAATGTGATGGATGATGATCGGCCGGTTCTTGTCTTCGACCGATTTCCTGATTCATTTTTGTAGAGAAGGCGAGAGTGAATGTACGAGCGAAAGGGCGTGCGGTCAATTCAGTATTTTTGGTGCAGTTGAGGAAAATAGTTGCCACGGATTTTCGCAGATCGGCACGGATGGAAAACCTTCTGGAAGATATGGTGCTAAGCCGCACTGAGGGCTTGGGTTCTGTTTCGGGGAGGGTGTTGGAAAAAAAATTGTTTAGGGCACGGAAGTTGATTGTGCACAGGGGTTGCACAGGAAATGCAGAAAGCAGTGGTCAGGGGGCAGTAACCAGTTTTGACTTACGCCCCGCATTGAGTCGAGAGAACTCCTTTAGACCGCTGAGAGAGCGCAGGAAGTGTAGGGGTCCTTCTACTGCGTGGCCCC
>JBAUYE010000207.1:0-20421 GCA_049584615.1 Candidatus Sulfotelmatobacter sp. | reverse complement strand
AGACCGATGCATCCCACGCGGCAGTCGCCCGCGGGGGCGCATCCCTTGGGCGTAGGTCCAGCGCTTCCACCTCCAGGAACCACGCGGCCAGGCAGCCGTCCGGGCGGTCCGGCGCGACGGCCCGGTCAGCGTTATGTTCCGCGCGGTGTGAAGGAAGGCCCGATGAAGGGCTACACGCCGCCGCCGCGCATGGTGGTGTCGAATGAACCGCTGCCGATCACGCGCAGCATCACGATCACGGAAGGAATTAGCGTTAAGGATCTGGCGGAGAAGCTGGAAATTCGCGCCAAAGATCTGATTTCGCGGCTGCTGTCGAAAGGCGTATTCGCCACCATCAACCAGACGCTGGACGCAGAACTGGCGAGCGAGATGGCGCGCTTCTTCGGTGCCGACACGAATGTAATCACGTTCGAAGAGCAGACGGCGAAAGAGATTGATGCGGCTGCCGCGAGCGAAGAGTTGATTCCCGAAACCGGGATACGTCCGCCTGTGGTCACGATCATGGGTCACGTGGACCATGGCAAGACCACGCTGCTCGACTCCATCCGATTGACCAGCGTGGCGGAGGGCGAAGCCGGCGGCATTACCCAGCACATTGGCGCCTACAAGGTGCGGATTACCGACAAGGAATCGCCGGCGTATGGGCGGGAGATTGTGTTCCTCGACACGCCCGGTCACGAAGCTTTTACGCGCATGCGGTCGCGGGGAGCGAAAGCCACCGATATTGTGGTGCTGGTGGTGGCGGCTGACGATGGCGTAATGCCCCAGACGGTTGAGGCCATCGACCATGCGCACGCCGCGGAAGTTCCCATTATTGTGGCCGTGAACAAGATCGATAAGCCCGACGCTTTGCCCGACCGGGTGAAGAAACAGCTTGCCGATCGTGGATTAGTGCCCGAAGAGTGGGGCGGCAAGACCGTGTTCGTGGATGTTTCGGCGAAGAAGAAAACGAATCTGAATCTGCTGATGGAGATGATTTGCCTGGTGGCCGACCTTGGCGAACTAAAGGCTACGCCGGAGCGCGCGGCGACCGGCGTAGTGTTGGAAGCGAAGCTCGATCGAGGGCGTGGTCCGGTGGCTACGGTGCTTGTGCAGAACGGAACCCTGAACGCAGGCGACAATTTTGTGGTGGGCAACGTGTACGGCAAGGTGCGCGCCATGTTTGACGATCGCGGCGCGCAGTTGCAGACCGCTCCGCCTTCGACTCCTGTTGAAATCATTGGTATGGAGGCGCTTCCGCAGGCTGGGGATCAATTTGTGGTGGTGGCGGATCGCGACAAGGCGCGGGGAATTTCGGAATACCGCGAGCAGAAGTCGCGCGAGGCCGCTCTGGCCAAGAGTTCGCGCGTGTCGCTAGAAGGATTGGCGGAGCAGATCAAGGCCGCGGGTACCAAGGAACTGAACGTAATTCTCAAGGGCGATGTGCAGGGATCGGTGGAAGTGATCACCGACCTGCTCACCAAGCTCTCGAACGAGAAAGTGCGGCTGAAGCTGCTGCGATCCGGCGTGGGAGCGATTACCGAGACCGACGTCTTGCTGGCTTCGGCGTCGAATGCGATCATCATTGGCTTCAACGTGCGGCCGGAGCGCAAGGCGCAGGAACTCGCCGAGCAGGAGAAAGTCGACATCCGGCTGCACTCGATCATTTACGAGCTGCAGGATGAGATCAAGCGCGCGATGAGCGGCTTGCTCGAACCTACGATCAAGGAAACCTACCAGGGCCGAGCCGAGGTGCTGAACGTTTTCCGCATCCCGAAAGTTGGTACCGTGGCCGGTTGCCGCGTGAGCGATGGCTTGATCAAACGCGATTCCGAAGTGCGCCTGCTGCGCGACAACGTCCAGGTGTTCAAGGGAAAGGTGGGATCGTTGCGGCGCTTCAAGGATGATGCCAGTCAGGTTACGAATGGCATGGAATGCGGCATCTCGATCTCAAACTACGGCGACATCAAGGTCGGCGACGTGATCGAGGCGTTTGCCACCGAGCGAATTGCTGCGGAAGTAATTGCTTAAGAACAGTGGCCAGTGGTCAGTGACCAGTGGCCAGTTAAACCCGAGACCTGGGTCTCGGTTTTTACTGACCACTGACCACTAGCCACTGACCACTGCATGATCGCCTTCCTCATGCTCGAACTTCACATCGAAGCGGCGCAATCTCTCAAGGATAAACGGCAGGTAGTGCGCAGCCTGAAAGACCGGCTGCGGGCTGGTTTCAACGTCTCCGTCGCCGAGCTTGAGGCAAGCGGCCTGTGGAATCGCGCTACCATTGGCGTGGTTGCCATCTCCGATTCGCGTGACTATCTTGATGGCTTGATGAAGAACGTGGAACGGGCGGCCACGCGTATCGCCAACAATCATGGGGCGGAAGTGGCAGATTCGTTTGTGGAGTATTTGTAGATTCATTCCCGAGAACGGCAGGCTCCAAAATGATCCCGGTGACCACGGCCTGCTGACGCCGCTTCTATCGCATTGTTACCTATGTACTTACCCGGATCACTCTTTTGTGGGCGACAATAGCCCTTGAGGGCCAACATCTCGGGCCGGTTTTCTGATATTCTCATGCGTTTTACTTCGAGGTGAGAGGTGGAAAAGCGCGGGGTCAAATATCATCGCGGCCGGCTAGGCGAGGCCTTGCGTGAGGAGATCGAAACACTGGTGGAAGGAGAGCTGGCTGATCCGCGCATTGGGTTGGTGAGGGTGACCGCAGTGCATGTGGCCGATGATGGCCGGTCGGCGCAGGTTCTGGTGGATGTAGACGGCGATGACCAGGAAGCCGAGCGAAGCCTCGAGGGTTTGCTCGCTGCCAAAGAATACATACGGCATGAACTGGTGGAGCGGTTGCGGCGGAGACGCGCCCCGGAATTGTATTTCCGGCTGGACCGTTCGGAGCGGGAAAAGGCACGAGTCGAAGAACTGCTGGCGCGGGCGAAAAAGAGGATGAAGCCTCGTATGAAAACGGGCGGGAAAAAGGCATAGCGATGCTGCAGGATGTTCTCCAGCAAATCGAGCAGCGCGACAGATTCGTGCTTACGTCTCACGCGCGGCCTGATGGCGATGCCGTTGGATCGGCGCTGGCGTGCTGCCAGATTTTGCGTGCCATGGGCAAACAAGCCGATGTTGTGCTGCATGATGGCGTGCCTCGCATCTATCGCACGTTGCCGTTTGCCGATCAGGTGCTGCAGGCCAATCGCGTGGCCGGCGATTACGAGGCGGCCATCATTCTGGAGTGTGACAGCATTCACCGCACCCGGCTCGAGGGGCTGGAAGACCGCTTTCTGATCAACATCGATCATCACGTCAGCGGGCGTCCCTTTGCCAACGTGAACTGGATCGATCCGCATGCGGTGGCGACGGCGGAAATGGTGTTCCGCCTGGCGCGCGAAGCGGGCGCAAATCTTTCTCCGGAGATTGCCACCTGCCTTTACACCGCCCTGATGACCGATACCGGCTCGTTCATGTTTCAGGGAACAAACCAGCACACGTTCGCACTGGCGCGTGAGCTGGTTCTGGCGGGCGCCGATCCGTCGCACTGCGCGCGCAGTATTTATTTTGCTCACTCGATAGCCAAGATGAGACTGCTCGGGGAAGCGTTGCGCAACCTCAACGCCGATGGCCACGTTGGCTGGACGTGGGTGACGCAAGAACAAATGGACCGCTGCGAAGCGAAGGAAGAGGATTGTGAAGGCCTGGTGAATTACGTGCTTTCGATTGGCGAGGTGGAAGTGGCGGCATTCTTCCGCGAGCTTCCCGGTGGACGTTTTCGCGTGAGTTTGCGCAGCAAAGGGAAGCTCGATGTGGCGAGAGTGGCCGAGCGATTTGGCGGAGGCGGGCACGAGTGCGCCAGCGGTTGCTCGCTGGAAGGTCCGCTTACCCAGGCGGTGCGCGAGGTTCTGGATTTGTTCCGCCGCGGTCCTTCCGTACAATAGTTCGGCTGAGGGTAGGATTGAAGTTCTCCGCGATGCGCCAGGAGCCGACAATTCAATCGGCGCAGATCAGCCCGCTGTAATTCTCAAGATGCGCCCACAACCGCTTATTGCAGTGAGCGATGTCGAGGCGAGCAGCCGCTGGTATCAACAGCTGCTCGGGTGCGAGAGCGCGCATGGAGGGCCGGAATACGAGCGGCTGGTCTTCAAGGAGATTCTGATCCTTCAGTTGCATCGATTCGATGTCGAGCATCACCATGGCCGGATCGGCGATGCGGCCGACAAGCCCTACGGCAATGGCGTCCTGCTATGGTTTGAGGTGGACGATTTCGATGCTGCTGTTGCTCGCGCCGAGGCGATGAAGGCGGACATCTTCCTGCCGCGTCACCGTAACCCGCCGACCGGCGAAGGCGGCCCGAACCACTGGGAATGCTGGTTGCACGATCCCGATGGCTACGCTGTTGTGCTGGCTAGTCCAGACGGTTCAGCGGTCTAACTCCGGACTTGCAACGAAGAGCGGTACTCCTGCGTACAATCAACTGTTATCAATCACCGATTCACTCCATGACGAATCGAACCCGCACCGACTCGTTGTTGCTGGCAGGCTTCTGCGCGTTTCTGTTTTTTTATGGACTGGCGCAGTTTGGGCTTATCGGAGCCGATGAGCCGCGCTACGCTCAGGTGGCGCGCGAAATGCTCGAGCGCCACGACTGGATCACACCGGTGCTCGGAGGCCAGCCCTGGCTCGAGAAGCCTCCTCTGTATTACTGGCAAGCGATGATCGCGTACCGCGTGTTCGGCGTTAGCGATTGGGCAGCGCGCCTGCCTTCGGCGGTCGATGCCAGTTTCCTTGTGCTTGCCGTGTACTTTTTTCTTCGGCGCTTCCGCCGGGGATTGGAATTGGATGGCGCCCTCATCGCGGCCTCCTCTGCGGGAGTTATCGGCTATGCCCGCGCCGCTTCTATGGATATGGCGCTGGCCGCGGCTTTCACCATCGGAATGCTCGGGTGGTGGGCCTGGCGGGAAAGTGGAAAAAGAATTTACCTCACGGTCTTTTATAGCTTCATGGCATTGGGGGCGCTGGCGAAGGGGCCGGTAGCGCTTTTTCTCGCCGCGCTAGTGATCGTGCTCTATGGGGCGGCGGTTCGAGAATTGCGGCTGGTGCTTAAGACGTTCTGGCTGCCGGGCATTCTTCTGTTCTGTGCGATCGCCGTGCCGTGGTATTTCGTGGTGCAAGTGCGCAATCCGGAGTTCTTTCGGGTATTCATTCTCGAGCATAATCTGGGAAGGTTCTCGAAGGATATCTATCACCATACCGAGCCGTTCTGGTATTACTTCCCGGTAACCGCGCTGGCGCTGGTTCCGTGGACGGTTTTCGTGATTGCGGCGTTTATTGAACGACTCCGCTGGTGGTGGAGCAAACGAAGTCCGGCGAACGGAGCCGATCTCGATTGCGAAAATCAATTCGGCGTGTTCGCGTGCTGCTGGCTGATTGTCCCGGTCTTATTTTTCTCGATCTCGCAATCGAAGTTGCCTGGCTATATTCTTCCCGCGATTCCGGCAGGAGCGTTGCTGTTAGCGGATTACCTGTGGCAACATTTGGAGCAGAGTGATGCCAAGCCAGCTCCGACAGGACTCGCCGTGTTGCACGCGCTGTTGGCAGGAGGTCTGATCATTCCGGCGTTGCTGATTGGCTACATCGCGCAACATCGGCCTTCGGGAGGGCGGCCGATGCTGGTGGCGCTCGCCGCTGCGTTCGTGCTGTGCGCCGGAATTGCGCTTACGCTGGTTCGGAAGACGGGCCTCCGCATGCTGCGGTTTGTCACAGTGATTCCAGTTCTGCTTACGGTAGGAATCGTTTTGAGATTGGGAGCGGTGTCTCTGGATCAGACGCTTTCCGCGCGTCCGCTGGCTTTGGAGATTGCCGGCATGGAGACCCATCCGCTGCCGCTGGCGGTCTACCACGTTCGGCGGGAACTGGAATATGGGCTGACTTTTTATCGCAACCAACTCACCTTCAACTACGACTGGGGCAGCGTTCCGCCAGAAGAGCACCTGCTGGTAGCGCCGGAGAATTCGCAGGAGGAGATTGCGAAGCTCATGACGGGCCGTCGCGTCTCCTACCTTGGGCATTACGCCGCACAGCACGTGGATTATTACTGGGTTGCCGCAGCCGGAACGGGGTCAACGGGAATTGGGTCAACGCATTAAGATCGCTGTTGCTGCCCTGTGTTCCGGCGGTTTGCCTCGCGTCGTGGAACGCACTAAACTCGGAGTTCTGCCGTCGCAAATGACGCCGTGGGTTGGTTTGGGCTGATTTTGCAGGAGCTCCGTGGAGATTCTCGACCTCAGACATTTTTCTTCGGTGGACCTGCGCCCCCTGCTCGATGATGAGACGCGAGCCTGGGCGAGCCTGCTCTCCTGGGACTACAACGGATCAGCGGAGATGATCCTGCGCTATGTCGACGCGAAAATCCTTCCGGGATATGCGGCGATTGAGCGCGGTCGCATCTTTGGTTACAGCTTTTTTGTGTACGAGGGCAGCAAGGGGGTGGTCGGTGACCTTTTCGTGGCAAACGGCGGCCGCCTGTCTGACGCGCGCGAAGTCGAAATCAAGCTGCTGACGCATGTGATTGAGACGCTGCAGCAGTCTCCCGGGATTCATCGGGTCGAAGCTCAGTTGCTGGCGCATGAGGCGGGGAGCGTTGCCCGGCCATTTCTCGACCAGGGATTCCAGCGGCATCCGCGGCTGTTCATGGTTCTACGGCTGAACGACTTCGTGCCGCCGGCTTCGACGGCGTTCCCAGATGTCGAAATCCGCCACTGGACCGAGGCCGACTACCATCCTGCAGCCGCCGTGATTACGGCGGCATATCGCGGGCACGTCGACGCCCAGATCAACGACCAGTACCACACGCTTAGCGGATCGCTGCGCTTTCTGAATAATATTGTGCGTTTTCCCGGGTGCGGTTTGTTCGATGCGGAATCGTCCTATGCCGCCGTCGACCGGAAGGTGAAGAATTTGATTGGATTAATCCTGTGCTCGCGGGTGCGCAATGATGTGGGACACGTGACCCAGGTCTGCGTGCTCCCTGAATACCGTTCGCGCGGGATCGGCGAAGCACTGCTGGCGGCGACTTCGGCTAACCTGCGCAAGCGCGGCTTCGCGATGCTTTCATTGACCGTGACCGAGGCCAATGCTGGGGCGGTCGCTCTTTATCGCCGGCTGAATTTTGAGTCGAAGCGTGTGTTTGACGCCTTCGTGTGGGAAGGGTAGAACCTTTCACTATCTTCGCACCAGCCACATCGCCCATCCCGCGACCAGCAGCCCGCCCAGGAACAGGGCAAAACAATACAGGCCGTAGCGGACCATCTCGCGCGTGGTTTCGCGGTGGGTGATGCCGAAAACGATGGAGGCAAATAGCGCGAAAACAAAAGCGGCGCTGAAATGAGTGAGCTGGACGGTCATTGTTTTTGTTTTTCCCAGATCATGGTTTTTTCCCGATGGCGATGTGGTAGGCGTCGGCGACGGCAATGAAATTCAGCAATCCGGCGACGATCATGAACTTGGTTCCGTAGTCGGCGATCGCGAAAGCGATCGCTCCCTGACCCCAGTTCATGGCGAGAGTCACAATATACATTCCACCCGCGCCGAGGTCGCCGATGAATCCGAGCATGTCGAGGATATCGCCGCCGTTGGCTTTGTAGATATGGCCCTGCATCATCAAGCCGAGCACGAAGAGGGTTCCGATGGAAATGAACAGCAGACCTCCGCGAATCCAGCGTTTTTGGACCATGTGGCCGGCCCCGGGAATCAGCCAGCCCAGGGCGGGCGCGATTACCGATATGGTGTTGGCGGGCTGCGCCGGCTCGGCCGCCTTCGCTTTAGCTGTAGTTTGATTTGCCATCAGATGATTACGATCTCACGTTGAATGTTGCCGGTGACTTCTGCCGACTTGGACCGGACCAGCACGTTGACCTCGCTGCGCACGCCGAATTCCGGGAGATAAATGCCCGGCTCGATGGAGAAACAAGAATTGGGAAGAATCTGGCGCTCGTCGTGGATTTCCAGGTCGTCCATGTTGGCCCCATTGGAATGGACGTCGGTGCCGATGGAATGTCCGGTGCGGTGAATGAAATATTCGCCGAAGCCTTTCTGCTTGATGTGGCTGCGGGTGACACGGTCAACTTCCCATCCCGCGATCCGGCGACCGGCATTGATCGCATCAGTCACGGTCTTCACGCCCGCGTCGCGCGCGTCGCGCACGATTTCAAATACCTGGCGCATGCGGTCCGATGGCGCCTTGCCGACGAAACCCATCCACGTGATGTCGTAATAGACCGCTCCCGGAACATCTTTTTTCCCCCAGACGTCGAGCAAGATCAGATCGCCTTCACGAATCGGAATGGGATGATCGGCTCGGGGCTCGTAGTGCGGATTGCCTGCATTGGCGTTCACGGCAACGATCGGCGGATCATCGGTGAGCAGATTCTCGCGGCGGAACGCTTCCATGAACCACTGTTGGATCCCGTGTTCCGTAGTTCCGCCGTTGCGGGAGCGATTTCCGATTTCCTTGAAGGCGGCTGCCACGATTGAATCCACGCTGTCGCGCGCGGCAAAATGAGTTTTAATTTGTTCTTCGCTCCAGGTGGCTTCGAACTGTGCAACCAGGTCGGCGGAACTGACCACATTTTTCCCCAAGCCGCGCAGCAACTCGATGGTCCCACCGTCGACCAGAGAAATCGTGAACACAATGTTATTGGGCGAATACTGCATGGCGATGTCACGGTAGGGTGCGAGCATCGACTTCAAAGTGTCGAAAAGTTCCTGCCATCCGGAATACTGGCGCTTGCTGCCGGGCAAGGAATCGAGGTGACCGGCTTCGATTTTGTGGACTAGCTTTACCGGTTCACCCTGCGCCGGAATCAAATAGAACCAGCGCCGCGTGACCATGAGGCCTGCGGGCAAGCCAAGCACGCGGTAGGCGATGGGGTCGCGATGATGGTGGTCGTAGAACAGCCACGCGTCGATGTTGCGTTCGCGCAGCGCAGATTGGATGGCAGCCAGGTCCATGGGCAAACCCCTATTGTAAACAATGGGGAGGATTTGGGCGAATATGTGCTCAGGATCTATGCGCAGGGAGATCTGCAGTAAGAGTTCCGTTCATTTGAGGCTGATTCTTGGTTACACTAGGACACTAGATGGCTGCAATGGCCGAGCCCGTGGCTGAGTCTGTGGTTGCGAAACGCGTCCGCATCGAATCGATCGACGTGGTTCGCGGCGTCATCATGATTCTCATGGCACTCGATCACACCCGGGACTTCTTCGGTATTCCTGGCGTAAATCCAACCGACCCCGCTACTACAACGATTCCGTTATTCTTCACGCGCTGGATTACCCATTTCTGCGCGCCCGTGTTTTTTCTGCTGACCGGCACCGGCGCCTATCTCTCATTGCGCAGGAAAACCAAAAGAGATGTGTCGCGATTTCTGTTCACTCGCGGGCTCTGGCTGATCTTCCTGGAAGTGGTGGTGGTGCGCTGCGTGGGCTGGCAGTTTAATTTTGACTATCACTTGATGTTGCTCAATGTTTTATGGGCGCTGGGCTGGGCCATGATGACGCTCTCAGTGCTGGTTTACCTGCCTGCTTCTGTTGTGACCGCATTTGGCGTAGTGATGATCGCAACCCATAATCTGTTCGATTCCGTCGAATCCGCGAGCCCGATTTGGACGATCCTGCATTCCGCGCCCGGTTTCCTCTTAAACGAGCCGGGGCGGATCATCTTCGTGGCTTACGCGCTTATTCCGTGGGTTGGAGTTACGGCCGTAGGCTACGGCCTCGGACAGATCTATAGCTGGCCATCGGAACGCCGCAGGGCTTTTCTACTGTCGCTGAGCATCGCCTTGACCACGGCCTTCATCATTTTGCGCGGCATCAATCTCTATGGCGATCCACTGCGCTGGAGCACGCAAAGATCCCCGGCTTTCACCGTGCTTTCGTTTTTGAACACTAACAAGTATCCACCGTCGCTACTATTTCTTCTAATGACGCTGGGACCGGCGCTGCTTTTCTTGTGGGTTGTCGACGCCGGAACGCCGCAATGGCTGCGGCCTGCGCTCATCGTCGGCAAGGTGCCCTTGTTTTATTACCTGTTGCATATACCTCTCATACACATGCTCGCCGTTGCGGTATGTTATGCGCGCTACGGGCAGGTGCATTGGATGTTCGAGTCCCCGACTCTGCGCCAATTCCCCTTTACCCCACCGCCCGGATGGGGATACTCCTTGCCAATCGTTTATCTGATTTGGGCTGGGGTCGTGCTTACGCTTTATCCGCTATGCCGCTGGTTTGCCGGTTTGAAGCAGCGCCGCAGCGATGCCTGGCTGAGTTATTTCTGAAGCGGGAGAGTTGAGCAGTTAGTCAGCGTTGCGAACCAGAACGCGCTTTCTCACCGCTGGCGGCAGAGTCTCGCAGGCGGTCCGCAATACTGAGCGTGGCGCTCGTCCGCGAATCTTCATCAGATATGGAACTGTCCGCTTGGCATCAAACTTTGCGGTTTCACGCAGCAGCCAGCTTAAGCCTTTCTGCACCATGTCGTCTTCGTCAGCGAGAAGGGAATCAGAAAGCCTGGTGATCTCCGGAAAGAACATCTTCGCGCGTGATCCGCGAATCAGGGCCACGCACGCCGCGCGGCGATGCCACCGGTTGGGTGATTTTGCCCAGCGGAAAACAGTTTTCGCGCGTGCTGGTTTGGATGCAACCATCGGAGCAATCAGATCGTGCACCAGCGCGTCATGATCGGACCAACTACTGATGCGGTCGAGCCAGGTCTCGAAGAGGTTGAACTCGGGGTCGCCGAACTCGCCATCGAGTTTCTCCAGCAAGAACACGGCGGCTGTCTTTTCTTCCAGCACCGGGCCAGAGAAAAGACGATCAGCGACCTCGATCAGGAAATCGAGTCCGTGCTCCTTTCTCACTTCCCGGCGAAAACGGACAGCGGCGCGGCGCAAGTCTGCCGTGTACCAGCCGCGCGATTTGATTTCATCTTTGAAGAACCACTGCACACCCGCAGCGTGCTCGGCAGAGCCGCCGTTTTTCAATACGCGGCGAAGTTGAACGGCGACAGCGGCGGGTGTGGTCTGCAGGTGCGGCAAGGTTTAACTTGGCCAAATTGTTTTAGTAGGAAAAGGCGGCCTGCTGAGGCCGCCTCTGTTGTTTCTCTATGTAATCCGCTTACGCGGCGCGAGCGGTGACAGTTGCCGGCCGATACCCGGATTCTGCGGCCTTCTTGAAGGCTTGCAGAGCTTCCTCCGGAGACATCAGTGGCGTGGTTTGGACGGCTTTGCAGGCGCCACCGCCGGCGAACGCGATGGAAATCGCCGCAGCGCTTACATTGTCGGGCAGTTCGGTAATGACGACGACGTCGTACTTTCCGAAGGCGAACCAGGCGGTCTCGATCTTGCCTCCCAACTTTTCAATCGCGGGCCTTACAGCCTCGATGCGGTTCTGGGGATGAGCAAGTAGAGCTTCCCAGCCCTCGCGGGAATACGCGACTTGGTGAAGATAATGTGGCATAGAGCCTCCTTCGATTCACTTGCGGAGAGAATGATCCCAGAGGCGGAACCCGAAGTCAAGCGGGCGTCGGGCAGGACCTACGGCGCTTGAGGAACGCCTCGCGTTCTGAACGCACGGTCATAAATCCACAGCAAAGCAGTGGTCGCGACGCCTACGGCAGTTACCGCCCACCATATGCGTTCCGGCTGATGAGTGACTTCTCCGAAATGATGCATGAGCGTGCCGCCGAACCATCCGCCGATGAGCGAGCCGATTCCGATGGGCAAGAATGCAAAACCCATGTAAGTGCCTTGCTGGCCCGGAGGCGCGAGCAGCGCAATGTATTCGTAGTAGCGCGGTTGCTGGATGATTTCTCCCAGCGCCAGAACAAACAGCGAGAGAATCGCACCCCAGATGGTTGGCCGGAAAACAAGAATCAACCACGAAATTGAAGTGATCAGTGTGCCCAGGATTACGGCTTGGAATGCCGGTATCTTGCGCGTCACAAAATTCATTGCCAGCGTGAGGCAGATCACGGTCAATCCGTCAGTGACGAGAATGGTCTCAACATCCGCGTGCGGATTGATGTAGCCGTGAATATAGCCGGGCAAGCTGATGTACTGCTGCCAGAAGACGATCCAGTATCCGGTGAAGAGTACGAGGAACCACATGAAGCGGCTGATGCCCGCGAGCACCAGCACGAGGAGTCCCGCCCAGATCCACCAGGGCACAGCGACTTGCGGATAGATCCACAGGCCGATGCGGAGCAGCAGGGCGACTGCCAGCACCGGCAAAACCAGCCGGTAGTTGCCCACTACCACGCAGAAATTGCGGGCTACCGTGGCGATCGAAGGCGGAGGTGCGTCCCCGGGCTTGCGTGGCTCGCGAAAGAAAAACAGCACTACAAAGAACATCGTGAAGACAAAGAGTGCTGCAACTCGATAAACGCTCTCGACGCCCAGATGGCGATGAGCCCACGATGCGAACAACGGGCCGGCGGCGCCGCCAATGTTAACCATGGTGTAGTAAATGGAATAGCCGATGGAGCGGACGTTTTCTTTGGATGCGCGGGCTGTGGTGCCGACCACGCAGGGCTTCACCAGCGCGATGCCGAGTGCGGGGAGAATGAGGATGAAGCCGACAAACAAACTAAGCGGCATGGCGTTGCGCACCGGCGCCAGCCAGGATGCACCGATGGAACCAATCAGAAAATACGCGGCCGCGAGGATGAGATACGCCATCGAGAGAGCGCGTCGGAACCCGAGGCGGTCGGCGGCAGCTCCGCCGAAGATGGCGAGAAACCATACCATGCCGCCGAAGATGCCGGTGAGCGTTCCAGTCTGTTGCGCGGAGAAGTTCAGGCGCTCCTGCAGGTATAGGGCAAGAGAAGCGAAAGCGCCGTAGTAGGAGAGACGCTCGAAAATCTCGCTGATGTTGGCAACCCAGAAGGGGCGCTCGAACCCGGTGCGAATTTCCTGCAAGCGTTCGGAAAAGCTCAAGCGTGGCTCCCTGAGGTCGGCGTTATATTCCAATCCGTCTGCGTACTTCTTCGGCCGAGAGCCCCGCGACACGAATGACTTTCCGACGGCTGTTCTGGCCGGAGGCAATGGTAACGGAAGATCGAGGCACCATCAAAAGTTTCGCGAAGAATTCGATGCAGGCTTGGTTGGCGCGGCCATCGACCGGGGGCGAAGTTAAAGTAAGCTTGAGCGCGTCGCCGAATTCGCCGGTGATGGCATTTTTCCTGGCGCGGGGATGGATCTTGACTGCAAAGGCTACACCGTCGGCCGAGTCGTGAACCGGAATCAATCCTTCTTCCCTAACGAAAATGCAGTCTCGGCCAGCAAAAGAGCGCCAATCAGCGGGACTTGAGGATGCTGCAGTGTTCGTGCTTTGCCGATGCTCGCCATCAGCGCGATTACGAGTACGAGCATCGTCACATTCGCAGCAATGCAAAACAGCTTCAGGCCTTTTATTCCGCGGCCGTTGCGAATGCGCAGCGCGTTCAACATCGCGGCGAACAGCAAAGCCAGGCACGTTCCGAAGATCCAGATTCTGCCGGTATAGTTCTTCGGCACGAGCAGGCAATCCACGATCGCCAGAATAAAAAGGGCTCCCGCGCAAAGGCGGTCGAAAAGTTTCATGGCATCCCTCCTCTGAGCTCTCTGCGGTTAAGTCTTGGTTCTCTCCCCGAAGATTGCCGTTCCCACGCGCACGCAAGTCGAGCCTTCTTCAATCGCCACTTCGAAATCGTGCGACATGCCCATGGAGAGCTGCTCCATGGCGACGCCAGGAAGTTTACGAGCGACAATCGCATCGCGCAACTCGCGCAGCTTGCGGAAGTAGGGGCGCGCACCATCGGGATCGTCAGTAAAAGGAGGCACGGTCATTAGTCCGCGGAATGCCAGGGCTTCTGACGCCTGCGCAGCCAACAGCAAATGCTCCAGTTCAAACGAATCAGGCGCAACGCCGCTCTTCGCGGCTTCGCCTCCAAGGTTAATTTCAATGAGTACTTCCAATTTCTTGCCGAGCGCGTGGGTAGCGTTATTCAGTTTCACGGTCAGCTTCAGCGAATCGACGGAATCCACGGCACGAAACAACTCCACGGCTCTCGCTGCCTTATTGTTCTGCAGGTGACCGATCATGTGCCACTCAGCCGCGTGCAGATCCTGCAGCGCTCCGGCTTTGGTTGCGAAATCCTGAACGCGGTTCTCACCGAACAGAAGCTGTCCTGCGTTGTAAGCTTCACGGATGAGTTCCACTGGCTGAGTCTTGCTGACGGCCATCAGAGCTATTTCGTCGCGGTTGCGTCCAGCGCGGCGGGCCGCGGCCGTAATCCGTTCTTGGATCGAAGCAATGTTAGCGGCGACGGACATTAGATAAGT
The DNA here is from genome assembly GCA_049584615.1 of Candidatus Sulfotelmatobacter sp. Lineage (GTDB taxonomy): Bacteria > Acidobacteriota > Terriglobia > Terriglobales > Acidobacteriaceae > Sulfotelmatobacter. The sequence goes on along the minus strand of JBAUYE010000207.1, from coordinate 6,061 downwards.
TAATCACGAAGCCCTTCGCTGCGCGAAGGTTGCGGGCGGGGGCGCCCGCGCCACACATCGTTACATGATGGCCGTGGGCGGCGCCGGTTCGTTCGGGTCACCGGCACTGGTGAGCGGTAACCAAATCATCAGACCGGCCAGCAGAACCATCACACCGATTCCCGCCAGATAAAGCGGATGTTCGAATATCTGCGCTGAGGTGATCCGCGTCGCCCACGCTGCGGCGACCCTCAGCCATGACTGATGCGCAAACGACAATGCAATAAAAGCCGCCCAAATAAGTCCAAAGACCGACTCGCCCGCGATCAGGCCTGACGCCGTGAGAACTCCGGCATTTTCCACCCGCGCCTTCTGTGCTTCATTCAGTCCGCGCCGCGTGGCCAGCCAATCTCCGACGGCGCGAAAAACTCCGCCAATGAAAATAGCGAACGTCGTCTCAAAGGGCAGATACATGCCGACCGCCACCAGCATGGGGCTCCGCACCTGCATCATAATCATGGCGATGCCGAAGAAGATTCCTACCACTACCAGCGGCCAGGGCATGTCGCCGCCTACGATCCCGATAGCCAAGGTGGCCATCAAGCCCGCTTGCGGCGCCGAAAGCTGCCGGCTGCCGAAACCGAACGCCGTATCCAGCAGGTAGAGGGGCCAGTACATGGCCAGGCTCGCGACGACTACGGCAATCAGTTCCGCCATCTGAATCTTGCGCGGCGTTCCTCCCAGAATGTAACCCACTTTGAAATCTTGCAGCAGTTCACCGGCCACCGAGGATGAAACACAAACTACGGCAGCCACGCCCAACACCACGGCCACGCCCTTAATTCCAGAGGCTCCAAGCGACACCATCAGAAGCGCCGCAATCAGCAAAGTCGAGAGCGTCAGGCCGGAAACCGGATTATTGGAAGAACCGATGAATCCGACCAGACTGCCCGATACTGTTGCCATGAAGAATCCGACAACCAGCATAACGACCGCTGCCAACACCGCCGGCCAAATCAGACCTGAGATACGGATGTACAGAAAGCACATGAGCACGAACATCAATGCAATCAAACCGAAGACTACTTTTGAACTCATGTATTGTTCGGTGCGAGAGAGCTTGGCTCGCTGATCTGCGGTCTGCCGCAGATCTGACAAGGCCCTGCCAATGCCCGCTGTGAGACTCTTGCCCATCTTGAAAAGCGTGAAGGCCGCGCCTACCAGCATTCCACCGACAGCGATGGGACGCACGATGAATCTCCATACCGCGATCGCGATCGCCGCCCAATTGTCGGGTGTATCCGCAGGAAGATAATGTTTAATCTGCGGTCCCAGGAAAAATATAAGCAGGGGAACCATCAATCCCCAGGCCAGCACGCCGCCGGCAAACTGAATCGAGGCCAGCCGCAACCCAATGATGTAACCCACGCCCAAGTAGGCGGGACTTACGCTGGGCGCAGCGAAGGTGCTGGTGCCGCCTGCGGCTACGACGTTCGCGCTGCCCGTGGTGCCCAGGCGCACTTGACTGCGGCCCAGACTGCCGACGGCAAAATGAATGTCTTTATCCGCGGCGAACAGTCCGAAGCGCCCCAGGATATAAACCAGGCCGCCGACGCCAATGTTCCAGAAGAGATACTTAGCCGAGTCCGCACCTCGCCTTCCTGCCTTGTGAATTTCAGCCGCAGCGACCGACTCAGGGAAGGGCAATTCCGGATCTTCCACCATCACGCGGCGGACTAATGAAATGAAGAGCACGCCCAGAATGCTGCCTACCATCATGAGCGCAGTCGATTTCCAATATGCGTCGGCCGGCCGGAAGGAAGGCCACGCCTTGGCGATCACGAACGCGGGAATCGTGAATATTGCGCCCGCAGCCAGGCCCTCTCCGATTGTGCCGGCGGTTCGAGCAATGTTTTCTTCGAGCAGCGATCCCTTCCAGGCGCGCATTGCTGCCATCGCGATGACTGCGGCGGGATACGTGGCCGCGATCGTGATACCGGCACGCAGGCCCAGGTATGCGTTGGCTGCTCCGAGCACGACCGTCATCAAAAGTCCCAGCAGCACGGCGCGCAGAGTGAATTCCTTCATCTCCATGTTCTCGGGAACGAAAGGGACGTGTTTTTTGACGCCAGTTCCTGATCCGGGGACTGGGCTGCTCATAAGTGGAATCCTCGTAGGGTGTGAGATGAAAGCAATGTCGCGGGTAACTTATTCAAAACACAAACGGCGGCACGTTAGCATGGGGATGGTCTGCATTACAAGTGCGGTGCCGGTTCTGGTTTAGGACTACTGCGGCAAAACCGGATTGGCTTGCTTCTTCCGTAGGGGTAGAATAGTGCTAATTGGTCTTCGCCCCTTCGCAGTTTAGTGATTCCGAGGTGTACCGTGCTGAAGAACTCCCCTGACCAGGTTTGGTTCCAGAAATATTTCGAATTCAACTGTGACGATTGTGGCAGCGAAACTGGATTTCGCTCGCGGCGACGGACGTTCCTGGAACGCTGGCTTCTGCCGATTTTTCTTTTGCAGCCTGTGCGCTGCACAGAGTGCTTCCGGCGGGACTATCGGTTGGTATTCGTGCCGGTAAAGGAGCGGTTGCCGGAACCGGTCAAAAAGGTGCCGACCCCGGCACCGCGACCCAATCGTAACGTTGCCTAGCCGGCCCGGCCGCCGTTATACTCTAGTTAAGCAGGCAATCGCACAGTCGCCCGCCCCAGAAGTTCTATCTGCGGGCCGCACGGAGGCCGTCTTCAGCAGTAGTGGGGACAGAACTCGGGCTAGCCAGGCCAGATCCGCAGTGGCAAGCCCCTCTATTGCTTCACGAACCCATGAGGTTCGGATTCATCCGGTTCGCACCGAAGAAAGCTGGACCGCCCAGATAGCTGCAAGTCTTTTTTCCGTTTTGTTTCCCTCCGATTGCCGTATTTGCGGAACCCCACTGGTGAAAATTTCGCGCCTCCCGGTATGCCAGGAATGTCTCGACGCAATGCATGCGATCGGGGGCGGAGTCTGCGCCATCTGCGGCGAGCGGATATTTTCTTCCTACGCGGTTGCCGGGGCCGCAGGGGAGCCCCGCTGCGGGCTATGCCGCCGCATCGAACCGCCCTTCGCACGCGCGGCGGCCTATGGCAGCTACGAGACCGGGCTGCGTGAACTGATTCATCTGTTGAAGTATAGCGGGGTGCGCCCGGCTGCCAACGTTCTCGGACGCATGCTGGCCGAGGCGATCGCGACGTTTGACCCTGAGTTGCCAGCGGACTCTGTGGCTGTGATCCCTGTGCCGTTGCACCGCACCAAATTCCGCCAGCGCGGGTTCAACCAGGCGGAACTGATTGCTCGGGCGGCAATGAAAATCCGGGCGCGCGGAGATCGCTTGCATTTGTGCGTCGGAGTGCTTGAGAGACGGCGCGAAACCGCATCGCAAATTGGACTGACCAGCCACCAGCGCCGCGAGAATCTGCGAGGCGCGTTTGGAGTCGCGCAGCCCGAATTGGTCAAGGGCCGCGAAGTGCTGGTGGTGGATGATGTTTATACGACCGGCGCCACCGTTTCAGAGTGTGCGCGGATCTTACGCCGCGCCGGCGCTACCAAGGTTTGGGTTGCGACCGTGGCACGCACGCTGAAGATATCGGCGCAGCACGCCGAGATTGGGCCAGAGGCCGAAGACGATCAGGGGTCCAGAAGAATCGGAGCGGACGCCGTTCCGTTGGCAAAGGCCGTGGGAACTTAAACAATTTTTATGTCAACCAGGATTGAAACCGACGCAGGACCACCGGGACGCCACGCCGCCGGCCTGTTCGCGGCGGCGGCGATGCATCGCGATAGCAACGGCAACGCGCTGCACGCGCCCGTGCTGGTGCTGAATGCCTCCTACGAGCCCATCAATGTTTGCGCGGCGCGCCGCGCCCTGGTTCTGGTTCTGAAAGGCGTAGCCATGACGGAAGAAGAGAATGGACACTTCCTGCACGCGGCGCGCATTGCCATGCGCGTGCCTTCCGTGATTCGCCTGCTTGAGTACCGCCGCATCCCCCATCAAAGCCGCGCTTTGTCACGGAAGAATATCCTGCTGCGTGACCGCAACACTTGCCAGTATTGCGCCACCGTGTTGCCATCCGGGGAGTTGACACTCGATCACGTGATTCCGCGCTCCCGCGGAGGGTCGTCTACCTGGGAAAACCTTGTAGCTTGTTGCCATCTTTGCAACCGCCGCAAGGGCAACCAGTTTCCGCTCGAAGCTGGCATGAAGCTGATGCGCGAACCCCGCGCCTTCAACCTGCACACCAGCCGGCACATCATGCGGCTCATGGGCCGCAGCGACGATAAGTGGCGCAAGTATCTTTTCTACTAGGTTTCAAGGTTGCAGGGTTTCAAGGTTTCAAAGTGGGAAAAATGCGTGTTTTTCTGCCTTGCAACCTTGAAACTTTGCAACCTTGAAACCTACACTTAGCTGTGGCGCGTTCTTACCGTGAACTGCTCGTATGGCAGAAGGCCAAGGCGCTAGCTGCTCAGATTTACCAGGCCACGGAGCAATTCCCGAAGCCTGAGACCTACGGCCTAACTTCTCAAATTCGACGGGCAGCGGTTTCGGTGCCCTCAAACATCGCCGAGGGCCAAGGCAGGTTAACGTCTGGCGAATTCTGTCACTTCCTCGGGCAGGCGCGCGGCTCTTTGTTGGAACTCGATACTCAACTCGCCATTGCGGTAGATCTGAATTACCTCCAGGCGGATCGCTACAAGGCCCTAGACCAGGATACCTACCAAGTCCTGGGTCTCCTCAACCGCCTGATCGACTCCTTGCGGAAGAAGCCTGCGAAACCTTGAAACTCTGAAACCTTGAAACATTAGTTCTGCGGACTCGGCGGCGTCGAATCCGGCTTTTTCTGGTCTGGATTCTGATCCGGACCCTGCGGCGGTTTCTGATCCGGCGGCGCCGCCTTCGGTACTTCCTGGCCCTGATACAAAATCTTCACGCTCGAACCGAACCGTTTGTAGTCCTCATACTTCACAATCTCGCGGATGTGAATATCGCCGGTGTTGAAGTGCAGCGTGTCATCGGCGCGAGTGTAGGTAGGGAACCAGTACTGGTTGTCGATCTGCTCGCGCCAGGTGGTGAACTTCGGGTAGAGGTGTTCTTCTTTCCCCTTCCTCTTCGTGTCGCGAGTCTCCGGGACGGCCTGCCCGTAAGTCTTCACGATCTGGAAGTCGTGGTCATCGACCCAGATGCGGCCTTGGAAATAACGTTTCTTGCCGACGATCTGTTTGGGAGCGACATCGAAGACATAGCAGTGCAACTCGTCTTCCTGCTGCTGGCCGATGTAGAGAATGTTGTATTCCGGAATTTCATCGCTCGTGAGCACGAAGGGCAGGCGGTTGCGGAAGTCCTGGACGTCGCCTTCATCGAGCGACAGCCCTCCTTGCTCCAGCGTGGATTGCGGCGCAAAGACTACGTTTTCGATGCGATGGCCTTTATCGTCGTAGAGCACGTCGAAGACTTCGTGATACTGCCCGGTGATCGTGTCGCCGTCACGAGTCTCCACCTTGATGTCTTGCCGGTAGGTGTAATGGTCGCGGGCTTCCTTGAACAGTTTTTCCCGCTCCGCGAAGCGCTTGATAATTTCATCGGGGGTCGTACCCTTGGGAGGCGCGCTATCGAGCGGACCTTCCTGCGCGGCAGCGGGCAGAGTGACCAGAGTGGTCAGCCCGCCCGCCAGCAGGAAGAGGATGACGAAAAACAGAGCACTGCGGGAAGCCAGTCTCATAGGTACAGTTTACTGGATTTGGGTGTTGCGTAGGGATGTCTACCCACACCGCGGCGGCCCTCCCCCGACCCCTCTCCGCTCAGTGAGGCCGGGGTAAGGGCGCTGCAGTTCTGCCAGTTACTTGGATGCCGGAGGAGCAAAAGGGTTTGCCGACTGACCTTCTGCATTGTCATCCCGAGCGAAGCGAGGGATCTTGGTTTCGCCAGTAGCCAGCAGCTAGAAGCTAGAAGCTTTCTCCTGCTACACTCATCCGTTTGCCGAGGAGTCGTCTCATGCGCCGCTTTTTTTTGGCTTTTCTTACCATCATCGCTTTCGCAATTCCCGCC
>JBAUYE010000206.1:0-2414 GCA_049584615.1 Candidatus Sulfotelmatobacter sp. | reverse complement strand
TCGCTGGTGATGCTGATCTCGCGCTTCGCTGCCTTCATCCAGGCAATGCGCTCGAGATATTGCTCGCGGGTGTAGAGACGCTGCATAACGCCCAGAACGCGGTCTGATCCGCTTTGCACGGGCAGGTGCACATGGTCGCACAGCGTAGGGACGGCGTCGATGGCTTCGATAATGTCGCGGCCGAAGTCGCGGGGATGCGAGGTCGTAAATCGCACTCGCCGAATGCCCGGCACTTCGCCCACTGCCGCCAGCAATTCAGCGAAGCTTTTCTCTCCACACAGCTTCCCTGCCGGATCTTTATACGAATTCACGTTCTGGCCCAGCAACTGGATCTCCGTATACCCCAGATCAGCCATCTGCCGCGCCTCGGCGAGTACGGACCCCGAAGTGCGGCTGCGCTCCTTACCGCGCGTAAACGGCACTACGCAGTAGGCGCAGAACTTATCGCAGCCTTCGATGATGGTGATGTATCCGCGATGCGGATTGGTGCGCGCCGTGAACTCGGTTTCAAAGCACTCGTCGGTTTCGCGATCGTCCAGTCCAGTGATGCGGACCAGGCTTCGGGCTTCGGGCTTCGGGGCTTCGGACTTCCCTGCCTCAAGCTGGGCGTTTTCCAACTGCGTCAGCATTTGCGGCAACTTGCGATAGCTGGCCGATCCGCAGACCAGCGACACATGCGGCGCGCGCTCGAAAAGTTTTTCGCCTTCCTGCTGGGCCACGCAGCCCAGCACGCCAAACGTCTTGCCCTGGGCCAGCAGCTTCTTGTAGTCCGCGAGCCGATGAAATACTTTCTGCTCCGCCTTGTCCCGGATGGAGCAGGTGTTGTACAGAATCAAGTCGGCCTGCTCGACGGTCTCCACCTGCCGGTAGCCCTCATGCACCAGCGTGCCAATGACTTTTTCCGAGTCATGCACGTTCATCTGGCAGCCGAAGGTTTCGAGGTAAAAGGTCTTGTGTGGGGCGGCTGACATACGTGAATCCAGTATAACGCGATGGATGATTGGGATTGGCTAGAGCTTTTGTCCCCTTGCCACTTGATGAGGCAGAAGAAAGGTCTTCGGATACCTGCCGTCGCCGCAGAGTTTGAACGAGCCAAAGTCCTTGTACCACGGCCCTTCAGGGACTTCGGGCCTCAATTCCATCCAAAGGCGGAGCAGGTTGAGGTCATTGAGACTGATGTTGCGGTCGTGCATGCGTTCGACGAGATGGTCACGAATGGCACCGGGGAGCCCCGACCATCTCTCGATCTGCGGCATCGCTCACCCGGCATCACTCGCCAAAGACAAAGCGGCCTAACTGGTCACCTAACTGTTTAACCTGATCTGGGTCATCGGCGGCGCGGAAACGTTCGGCCAACTGAAAGAAAGCTTTTTCTTTCTGCTGGCGAGCTTCAATTCCCTGCTCGATGAGTTCCACGAGGACCCGGTTATCGCTGAGGTCCCGTTCCCTGGCTAAAGCCTCGACCTGCTTGGCAATTTTGGGCGGCAAGGTTACGCTGCGCCGGACATGCTTTATCCGGGTTGATTTCGTGCGGGATCGTTTCGCCAACGCCATAGTAGCACCAGTATACACCACCTTGGTGCAGAAGGCCGTCGCTGCGTCCAGACTTACCGCTTCTTTCCATCCGCAACCAGATCCAGAAAAGCCCGATGCAGCCGCGTATCTTCGGACAACTCGGGATGGAAGGTTGCCGCCATCGCTCTTCCCTGCCGCACGGCCACCGGGTCGACTCCTTCCGTCGCGATCACTTCCACGCCGGCGCCGACGCGCTCGATCTTGGGGGCGCGGATGAAGACCATTTCGAGCGGCGAATCTCCTGATTTTTCCGGCAGGAAGCGGCCTTCGCGGATGGAGCTGTCGAGCTGGCGTCCGTAGGCGTTGCGGCGGATGCGGATGTCGATGGCCCCCAGGCCGGCTTGCTGGGGATTTTCCACTTCGGTGGCTAACAGGATTGCGCCGGCGCAGGTGCCGAAGGTGGGCTTGGCATGAACGAATTCTCTTAGCTTGTCGAAGCCTTCGTTGCCCAGCAATTTCAGGAACGTGCCACTCTCGCCACCGGGGATGACCAGGCCGTCGATCTCGTCCAGTTGCTCGGGCTTTTTTACGAGCACAACTCTGGCGCCCAGCTCTTCAAGCCGGCGGCGGTGAGCGTCGAAATCGCCCTGCAGGGCTAGAACTCCGATGGTCATTTGAATCTGATTTTACCGGAACTGCGGAACACAAAGTGGGCGTCAGGACAACGGCTTTGGATGCATCGCTCGAAGCCATCGTTGCATCTGTTAGTTCCATGAACTCTACCTCGACCACATTCAGTCTTCACAATTCTTCACTTCAATACGAGGGCGACGCTGCCGGCCAGGATCGCGCCTGGGCCACCGCCAGCAAGGTTCCGCAGGTTGCGATCGCTTTCTGGA
>JBAUYE010000205.1:0-2050 GCA_049584615.1 Candidatus Sulfotelmatobacter sp. | reverse complement strand
TGCAGTTTCGCCTCCCGCAAGCGCCGCCCCACCATCTCGGAAAGCCGCATCAGCGTGGCTCCAAGCTGGTTTTCGTCCGCGGTGTCTTCGTTAAACGTGTGTTCGTGGCTGATCGATTTTGCCTCGGCATCGGCGCCGACTTCGCTGTCGAACCATCCCCCGGCATCTTCGCCGCGGGATTTCCCTGCCAGCGCCAGCCCCCACTTGCCGAATCGTTCTTCGAGTTCAGATTCTTCGAGGCGCGCCAGGTCTCCGACTTTCTTAATGCCCAACTCGTGCAGATGGCTCTCCATCACCTTGCCGACGCCGGGAATCTCCCGTACGTCGAGCGGAGCGAGAAATTTCGCTTCCTCTCCCGGCACGATCCACAGCACGCCGTTGGGCTTCGCCTGCGCGGAAGAAACCTTCGCTATCAGCCGTGATGCCCCGATGCCGATCGAGCAATTCAGCTGCGTCTTGTCCTTCATCCGCTGATGCAGTTTGTGCGCGGCTTTCAGCGGCGGACCGTGCAGGCGCGCGGTGCCCGTCATATCGAGATAGGCTTCGTCGATCGAAGCCATCTCTACCTGCGGCGAGAATGCCGTTAGCACTTTGTAGACTTTTTCCGAACACTCGCGGTAGCGCTCGGGATGCCCGTCGACGAAGATGGCATGCGGACAAAGCTTCGCTGCAGTGCGCAGCGGCAGCGCCGAATGCACGCCAAACTTGCGAGCTTCGTACGACGCCGCCGAAACTACCCCGCGCTCGTGGCGCTGGCCTCCGACGACTACGGCTTTGCCTTTCAGTGAAGGATCGTAAAGCTCTTCCACGGAGACGAAGAAGGCGTCCATGTCGACATGAAAGATGGTTCGGGCAAGAGCCGGCAGCTGAGATGTGACGGCCATGAGCGGATTGTATCAGCGGATTCCTGTGGGCGGAGAAAAAGCGAATCCTCGTGTGGGCCAGCTGTCCTCGAGATTCGGCCGGAGTTTGGGGATCAACGAGCGTAACAGCCCGTTCGCGACAGTTGAGCCCCGTCGGGCGAATACTGTATGTTGACCGAGGGGACTCTCTATGCGGTTTTTCGAGTTCGACGCAAAGAACAACGTCCTGCACGGGACTATAAAGGACCGCCCTGAAAAGCTACGCTTATCCGATGAGATCATGAAACTTCTGATCAAGCGCCAAACCAGCCTCGCCGACGGGAGCGACGCGCTCACCGCGGTGATGCTCAACGCCCTCAAAGCCAATTACGGAGGCGCAAGGGCGAACGAGTTCGACCTGCTTTTGTCTCATTACTCCGAAGAGGTGAGGAAGTTCTCGGCATCGATGAACCGTGATCGCTTTTGTATCATTTCTAACAAGAGGTTCGCGGAATGGATAGAGCGTGATCGAGTTAGTATGGATGAACAAGCATTACGAATGCTTCGGTCCTTTTCAGTGAAACGGCTCTGGCACCGTATCGGGAAGAACTGGCGAGCGCGGGCACCAATCTGCGGAACATGCTTGGTCATGGCGGCGGTTTGCAGGGGACCATGGTTGACAAAGAGCGGCCCGAAAGGGTCCGCCATTTAGCCATTGAAATAAACGACCTTCTGAACAAGCGCAGACCCGACCTCGGCGACTGTCTTAATGCGCTCAACACGGTGATGCTCACCGCCATCGAAGCCACGCACGGACGCGAAAAGGCGAACGAGTACGACTCGCTTAATGCCTGGTTCTCCAAAGAAGTAGGCAGGTTCTCGGGGGAGCGCGTCCAGTAGCCTACTCGGGCGCGCTGGCTGGCGGGCGAACACGGCCCGCGCCGCCGGCGCTCCGGGGTCCTCAAAGTACTGCTGGTGAGGGAATCATCATCACGGGATGATTGGTGAGAAATCCCCATTACACTCATGATCCGTTGACTGTTTCCCATTGCAGCAGGAGGAAATCTAGACCAAGACTTTCTCGGGCGCCGTTTGTGCCGCGCTCCGCATCTGCTTAACCCGCTCATAGATCTTCCCATACTCCCGAGCCGACGCGTTCCAGGAAAAGTCTTTGTTCATGCCGTTTCGCATGAGCACCTGCCACGAAG
>JBAUYE010000204.1:0-6858 GCA_049584615.1 Candidatus Sulfotelmatobacter sp. | reverse complement strand
TGGTCGGTGCTCGAATTAAATGTGGTGACCGGAGACATGGCCGTCCCTTTCGCCACAGCTGTGCTGCTCAGAGCGGCTTCGGCATCCACATAGCCGGCGCCGATGGTGAAGACGTCGTACTGGTCGGTATAAGTGATCCCCGTGGTTGGATCGGTGGTGCTGCTGAACTGAGGGAAGACCTTGTATGCCGTCAGCATCAGGCGGGCCTTCACCTGGTCAGGAGTGAGCTTTGGACTCTTCTGCAAGAGATCAGCGACGACTCCGCTGACAATTCCGGTGGCCATGCTGGTTCCACTCAAAGTGAAGTAGGTGGAAGAGATTGCGCTGCTTCCGCCCTTCACGTAGTAGCTGAAAGGAACTTGGTTGCCGGGAAGCTCATTGTAAAGAGTTGAATTCTGCGCCTGCAGCGAGGTGAGCAGGTTGCCGGGCGCGACGAGATCAGGCTTCACAAAGGCGTCTACAACGGTGGGGCCTTTCGAGCTGTAGCTGGCGATCAGGTCGTCAACTCGCGTAGGCGTTCCCATGGGCTTCATCGCGCCCACAGTGATCACGTAAGGATCGTTGCCCGGCGAGGTGACGCTGGCATAACCATCGGTGGGCTGGTAGCGGCCGTTATTGCCAGCCGCCACGACTACCACAATTCCATTCTTCCAGGCCTGCTCCACCGCCTGGCACAGCGGATCGAGTTTGTAAGTTTCGTAGACGGCGCGGCCCAGCGAAAGGTTGATCACACGAACGTTGTAACTCGATTTCAGAGAGATCGCCTGGTTGATGGCAGCGATCACCAGGCTATCGGTGCCCGCTCCGTTCTCGTCGAGCACTCGGAGGTTGATGATGCTTGCGCCGGGCGCGATGCCTTTGAAAGTCTTGCTGTAGGCAGGGCCCGTGGAACTGAGACCGTCTCCCGCGATCAGTCCAGCGACGTGAGTGCCGTGACCGTATTGATCCTTAGCGCTCGAGTTTCCCGGCACGAAGGATTGTTGATACACAACTCGCGACAGCGGAAGGATACCCAGATCCAGGTCCGGGTGACTGTTCACGCCGCTGTCGATCAGCGCCACGCCGACGCCGGTCCCGATATAGTTCGATTGCCACGCGAAGGGCGCATTCACCGCATAGGCCGCGTTGCTGAGGGACGACTGCAGTGGCCGATCGGAACTGATGTAGACGACGCTCGAGTGATTGGACAGGCTCTGGATACCATTGCCATCAAGCTGCGCCACAAGGCCGTTGATCAACGGCAACTGCCCTATAATCTTGCCGCCAAGATTCAATACATCGTTCACCAGGCAATCCAGAAGGCCGAGCAAGCCGCTGCAAGTCACCTGGGTTCCGGGCGCATACTGCACGATGACTTGCACCGGCTGAGTTCCCGTATAGTCCTGCAGTTCAGGCGACAGTTTCGGGTTCTGGGCGTAGGCCAGCGTTCCCGTGACGATCATTCCGGTGACGATCAGCAATAGAACAAAAAGTCGTTTCATATGCCCTCAGGACAGCAATGCAGCTGCCGATAGGGGGAGAGAATTCCGCAGGTAGAAGTGCAGGCGTAGGGCCAAAGCAGCCCGGGATTGTCGTTCCAAATCAATGAGTTAGGGGAGCTGGTCTGACGGTCTGCGGGACAGCTTGTCCCCTGACGCCGGGGCGAGGACAACTTGTCCCAAGTGGCCACACAACTTGCCTGCGGAGATTATGTTTTGCCCTTGGAAACGGGCGTCGGACCAAACCCACAGAACATGATGCAACTGATTGATTGGATTGGTGAACACTGAGGTAACCCGTGGGCACGGTTTTGGGCGGACATTGACGCGCACTTGGGCAAGAATCTATAGGGACTCCCCAAATGTCATGGGCTCGCCAAATTGGCGCACGTGCGTTTATCGCCGGGATGGCGCTCTCGGCCCTCGGCTGCCTGGCGTTCGCGTTTTTTCATTGGCAGTCCACCGACCCGGTTAAGTTCGTCTGCTATCTGGCCGCAGCTGTGCTGGCTTCGTCCTTCAAAGTAACTCTGCCCGGCATCGAAGGCACGCTTTCGATGAACTTCCTGTTCACGCTGATCGGCATTCTGGAAATGAGCTTGCCGGAAACGCTGCTGATCGGCCTGGTGAGTACGCTCGGCCAGTTCTACTGGCGCCCTGCGCGGAAGTTGAAGCTGGTGCAACTGGTGTTCAACCTGTCGCACGTGACGGTGTGCAGCGCGGCGGCCTACGGCGCTTACCAACTCGTTTCCATTTATGTTCTTCATCACCCGGGACCGCTCGCGTTGCTGGCGGCCGCAATCACGCACTTCATCTTTGGTACAGCGGCGATGTCAATCATCATCGGCCTGACGGAAGACAAGCCGGTGCCGAAGGTCTGGAGGGAAAGTTATCTCTGGTTATTTCCTTACTATCTCGTGGGAGCAGCCATCGCCGGGTTAGTGAGCTTCCTGAACCGGTACATCGGATGGCAGGCTTCCCTGCTGGTTCTGCCACCGATCTACCTGCTGTACCGCTCCTATCGCCTGTACCTGGCCAAGCTGGACGCCGAAAGACAGCACGCCGAAAAAGTTTCCAACCTCCATTTGCGAACCATCGAAGCTCTTGCCCTGGCCATCGAGGCCAAGGATCAAACCACCGGCGAGCACCTGCAACGAGTCCGCATTTATGCCATGGAACTTGCGCGGGAACTAAGTTTGACCGAAGACGAAACCGAGGCTCTGCGGGCAGCAGCCGTTCTGCATGACATCGGGAAGCTTGCCGTTCCCGAACACATCATCTCCAAGCCGGGCAAACTCACGCCGGAGGAATTCGAGAAGATGAAGATCCATCCCACGGTGGGAGCGGAGATTCTCGAGCAGGTTGACTTCCCTTATCCCGTCGTGCCAATCGTGCGCGCCCATCACGAAAAATGGGACGGCAGCGGCTACCCTAACGGGCTTGCCGGAGAGGCGATTCCGATCGGAGCCCGCATCCTCTCCGCTGTCGATTGCCTGGACGCGCTCGCCTCAGACCGCCAGTACCGCAGGGCGTTGCCGCTGCATGAGGCCATGGCCAAAGTTGCTTCCGAAGCCGGATCAGGCTTCGATCCTCGAGTGGTCGCAATTCTGCAGAGTCGCTACGTCGAGTGGGAAAAGCTCGCGCGCCTGCAGCCCTTGCAAGTGCCGCCAAAACTTTCAACCGATATCAAGGTCGAGCGCGGCCTTGCCCCCGCCGCCGGCTTCGCCGACTCTACCGAAGCGCCCCAAACCATGCTGCCCCCAGCGGGCACCGCAGAACGTCTCGCTGCGGCGCGCCTGCAGGCAAAGAGTCTTACCGAACTCGGCCGCGGACTCGGCGGGTCGCTTACTCTCGACGATACCCTTTCGCTGCTTTCGGCGCGGCTGAAACGTCTGGTGCCTCATAACTCGATGGCGGTTTACCTTCGCAAGAACAATCTGCTGGCTGCGGAGTTTGTCAGCGGTGAGAACTTCCGCCTGTTTTCCTCTTTGCGAATTCCGCTTGGGGAAGGTTTGTCGGGCTGGGTAGCTCAAAATCACAAGCCCATCTTGAACGGCAATCCATCGGTAGAACCGGGATATCTGAACAACCCCACGCAATACAGCACCTTGCGCTCGGCTCTGGCGGTGCCGCTCGAAGGCAGCGCCGACGTAGCCGCCGTACTGGCGCTCTACCGCGCCCGGGCCGACGCCTTTACCAGAGATGACCTTCGAGTGCTCGAAACAATAGCCTCCAGCCTGGGAGCCCTCATCGAACAAGCCACCACCCGCAAGGCTGCAGGCACCGCCGCCGGCGCCGACTGATCAATCAGAACGCGTCCACCCTTATCTTCTGTGGTTCCCCGACTGGGCCGCGTATTGTTCCAGCTATCTGACTGGTCTAGAGTCAAAGCAACCATCGGAAGAATTATGGGTTCGAACACTGAGGAGGAGTTATGAAGAAGTGGACAGTTCTGCCCTGCTTGGTGCTGGCATGGGCCTCGATGAATACGCTGGCCACGGCGCAGGCCGCAGCGCCGGTGCCCGCCGGCACCGCCCTGATGGTCAGGCTCGAAACAACCCTCGCGACTTTCAGCAACAAGGCCGGTGATCCTTTCCAGGCGCGCTTAACCCAGGCCGTCGTGGTCAACGGCAAGACGCTGATTCCTGCCGGAACCATGGTGGAAGGCCGCGTAACCAAAGTGGACGAACCACGCCGCATCGCGGGCAAGCCGACCATTGGAATTCTGCCGGAGGCCATCATCCTGCCGACCGGCGAACGCTTCTTTCTCGACGCCACGCTGGTTGACACCAACGCCGGCGGCGGCACGGACGTCAATCAGGAAGGCGAGTTCAAGGGATCCGGTCACGACCGCCACGACCAGCTAGAAACCGGCGGCGGTACGGCGGGTGGCATGTTGATCGGCGGCCTGATCGGCGGTCCTCCAGGAATCCTTATCGGCGGAGCGGTGGGCGCGGGCTCAACCGGCGTGCACTGGCTCTCTAAACATCGCTCAGCCACGTTGATGGCAGGCACCGAACTAACACTCGAACTCAACCGGCCGCTGGCGATGACCACGGCCGTGGCCAGCGCGGGGCAGTAGGAAAGTCCGACTTCGCGATAAGAACCGGACCATACTGCACTGGTCCGGTTTTTATTTGCCATTGCCTTCTCGGCTTGCGGGACACTGCGTTAGTCGCGTCAACCCGAGTGCTCTTTACAGGTAGCCATAAATATGGCAGGCTACGAGATGTGAGAACCACTATCGACATTCCGAATCCCCTCTATCGACAACTCAAGAGCAAAGCTGCGAGCGAAGGACGCTCGGTAAGAGAGGTGGTCCTTCGCGCTGTCGAGGGCGAACTGCACGTTCCGGCTAAGAAGGTCACGCCGAGAAAGGCTCCGGTGATCAAATCGAAAAAACCTGGAAGCTTGTATCTGGATAATGACAAGATATTCGAAATCATTCCTTTTCCCTGACATCAACGTCTGGATTGCCCTGACCTACACCAAGCACGTCCATTACGACAGCGCCCGTCGCTGGTATACGGCTCAGCCCGAAGACGCTCGTTTGTGTTTCTGCAGAGTCACTCAGATCAGTTTCCTGCGCCTGTTAACAACCTCGGCAGTCATGGGCGACGAGGTCATGAGTCAGGCTGAGGCTTGGAATATCTATGACGACTGGTTGCAAGAAGGAGGCGCGGCATACGTGGAAGAGCCTCCATCGGTAGAAGAGGCATTCCGTTCGTTCACCCAATCCAGAGATGCAGTTCCCAAGAATTGGGCAGATTCCTACCTCGCCGCGTTTGCCTCGGTCTTGGATTTGCGATTAGTGACTTTCGATAGAGGATTTCAGGGGAAGACTAAACAGCTTTTAATTCTCCGGCCTTAGCTGGTCTTAGTCAGGTCACACCGCTGACAACTCTTCCTCGCTCACCAACTGCAGATCGATCCATCCCTCGACCGGCAACGCATCCACGGGCAGCCGATTCTGCCAAAGGCTGAAGCGCAGCCGGAGCCGACTGGTCGGCGGGATTGCTGCGGCGCCCGCCTTGCGCTCGCCCGCTGCCTCGGAGCTTAAGCCGGGCACCGCAAGCAGCCAACCTAACGGCAAGCGGAATTCGAAGTTCCGTATCAGAGCCGCCTTTGCGAGCCCGTCACTCTGGGTTGCAGAAATGCCGGAGGCAACACCCGAAGTGCCTGACGACGATTCCTCCAACCCATCAACCTTCCATCCTGTAAGTTTGCGGTCTTGTACGTTAGCATCGAGCCTCAACGTACGCCGCGGACGCGCCTCCCCATTCGCCCAGGACTCCAGGTTAACAACCAGATCAAACTCCATATCCGGAACCGCTGCGGCAAAGTCCAATCGCCCGTAAACAAACGTGCTGTCGATCCCGGCATAAACAGAATCCAGCAGGAACTGTTTTCCGTGCATCGCCCCGGCGCGCTGATCGGCTGTATAGATAGCCGCTCCCATCCATTCAAAGTAGCGAATCATGTCGCCCGTGACGCGGGGATGAATGTAAGCAGTCTGCGGAGTAAACGCCGGCCGCACTTCGCCGGCCGTGATGGGCTGGGCCAGGTAGTCCGGAGGAGCGGCTCCCAAGGCTTGATAAACGTTTGAAAGATGTTTGCGGTAAAGCTCGTCAAAATCGCGGTCGTTCGCTGAGTGGTGCTCCGGTCCGTACCACCAATTCCAGTCACTGCCCTCGGCTATCAGGATTTCTTCGAAAGCCAGCTTTCGCTGAGCTTCGCTGGCCTGCGCCGCATGGACGGCATAAAACTCTCGCGCGTGATGGAGGTAGTCCCAGGCTCGGTTGTCCTCAGGAGCGCCAATCCAGACATTGAAGTTCGCATTGATCCACGAGCCCGGAACTAGAGAGGGCAAGGACGCGATATTGCGATGGCGGGAAATCGCCTCCGAAACCGTAACCGGCTCCAGACCCGCCTCGCGTTGCAGCGCATCGTAGAAACGCCGCAGAAACTCCCGCCCCGATTTCGGATAATATTCCCAGGCATTTTCGCCATCGAGAATCACCGACACCACGGCGTCACGTCCCTGCGCCAGCACCGGCTGAGCCGCTTCTTTTATGTTGTGCAGCAGATGCCCGGCAGCCTCGCTCGGATCCATCCCCGAGTAGACAAAGCCGATCAGATCCGAAATTGTGTGGTCGCGGAAGACCATGTGCATCGCGGTCTGGCCATTCTCATAGCGGTGGATGTTGTAAAGCCGCTCCGCCAGCTGCGCGGGCAAGCGGCCGTTACCATCTCGGGCGAAGAACACGCCGGTGCTGCGGCCGAGCACGCCTTCGTCAGTGGCCATCCATTTAATCCCCAGACTGTGCGCAATCGCGAGCGTCTCTTCCGAAACGCTGCCTTCCGACGGCCACACGCCCTGCGG
>JBAUYE010000203.1:0-6139 GCA_049584615.1 Candidatus Sulfotelmatobacter sp. | reverse complement strand
ATCAGCAGGATGATACCGATCAGCGCCACCACAGTAAGATCGTTCCCCGTGATCATCAGAGCCAGGATCGCGCCCACCCCGGCCGAAGGCAAGGTGGAGAGAATCGTGATGGGGTGAATGTAGCTTTCGTACAGCACTCCCAGGACGATGTACACCGTGATGATCGCAGCCAGAATCAGGAATGGTTCACTCGCCAGCGAATTTTGAAACGCGGCCGCTGTTCCCTGAAAAGAGGCGTGAATGCTCGGCGGCAACTGAATCTCTTTCTCTACTTGCTGGATGGCCTTCGTAGCATCGCCCAGCGACGCTCCGGGCGCAAGGTTGAACGACAGCGTGACCACCGGGAACTGTCCCTGATGGTTGACGGCGAGAGTCGTGTTTGTCGACCGCATCTTTACAAAAGTTGAAAGGGGAACAGGGGTGCCGCTGGTTGTCGCCGCCGCTGCATTCGCGGTGGGCGCTCCCGAAGTCGGTATAGTGCTGCTGGGGCGAACGTACACATCGTTCATGGCGTCGGGCGTCTTGGCGAAGCTTGGCAGGACCTCCAGCACCACGTGGTACTGGTTCAACTGCGTAAAGATGATGGAAACCTGGCGCTGCCCGAAAGCGTCGTACAGGGTGTTGTCGATGGCCTGCGGCAGGATACCCAGGCGCGACGCGGTATCGCGGTCGATGGCGAGATCTGTCATGAGACCGCCGTTGAGCTGATCGGTGGCTACATCGCGCAGCGCCGGCGCCGCTTTCAGTTTCTCCACCAGTTTCGGTGTCCACTGCGCCAGTTCTTGCGCGTCGGCATCCTCAATGGAGTATTGAAACTCCGTCCGGCTCACGCGATCCTCCACCGTCAAGTCCTGCACGGGCTGCATGTATAGGGTGATTCCATCTACTTTGGCCAACTCAGGCTGGAGTCGCCGGATGATGGCTGAAGCGTCCGCATCCCGCTCATCGCGCGGCTTCAAGTTAATCTGAATGCGCCCGCTGTTGGGAGTCGTATTCGTGCCGTCCACGCCGATAAAAGACGACAGGCTCTCCACGTCTTTATCCTTGAGAATCACCTTCGCCAGCGCCTGCTGGCGCTGGGACATCGCATCAAACGAAATATTGTCCGGAGCTTCCGAAATTCCCAGAATCACGCCCGTATCCTGCACCGGAAAGAATCCCTTGGGCACAACTACGTACAAAACCAGAGTAAGAACCAGGGTTCCGAAGGTCACGAACAGGGTTGCCGTTTGGTGTTTCAGCACCCACTTCACGGTGCGCCCGTAAAATGCAATGACCCGGTTGTAATAATCTTCCGTGACCTCGTAGAAACGTCCCTTTTCACCCTCCTTGCGATGCTTGAGCAGCTTGGCGCACATCATCGGGGTCAAACTCAGGGAAACTCCTGCCGAAACCAGGATGGTCACAGCCAGGGTGACTGCGAACTCGCGGAACAGCCGGCCCACAATGTCGCCCATGAACAGCAGCGGAATGAGTACCGCAATCAGAGACACAGTGAGCGAGACGATGGTGAACCCAATCTGTCCCGATCCTTTCAACGCCGCTTCCAGCGGCGACTCCCCGGCTTCCAGATAGCGGTCAATGTTTTCGATCATGACGATGGCGTCATCCACCACGAACCCGGTGGAAATGGTCAACGCCATCAGCGTCAGGTTGTTAAGGCTGTAGCCCAGCAAATACATCACGCCGAACGTTCCCACAATCGACAGTGGGACTGCGACGCTCGGAATGAACGTGGCCCGCAGGTTTCGCAGGAAAAAGAAAATAACGATGACCACCAGCACAATGGTCAGCGCCAACTCGAACTCAACATCCTTCACCGAGGCCCGGATGGTCGTCGTCCGATCAGTCAGAATCTGCACTTTGACCGCAGAGGGCAACGACGCCTGCAACTGCGGCAGCAGCTTCTTGATCCGGTCGACGACGCTGATGATGTTCGCCCCGGGCTGGCGCTGGATGTTCACGATTACCGCCGGAGTCTGATTCATCCAGGCCGCTAGCAGGTCGTTTTCCGTGCCGTCGATCACGTTGGCCACATCGCTGAGCCGCACCGGGGCGCCGTTGTGGTAAGCGACCACGATCGGCTTGTACTGCTCGGCGGAGAAAAGTTGATCGTTAGCGCCAATCGTGTAGGACTGCCGCGCCCCGTCGATGACGCCCTTGGCCTGATCCACATTGGCTTCAGCCAACGCAGTGCGAACATCTTCGAGGCTCAAGCCGTACGATGCGAGCGCCGTCGGGTTCACCTGAACTCGCACCGCGGGCTTCTGTCCGCCGCTGATGGAAACCAGTCCTACGCCCGGCAATTGTGAAATTTTCTGCGCCAGAGCCGTGTCGGCGAGATCCTCCACCTTTGACAAGGCCAGCGAGTCCGAGGTCATCGCCAGCGTGAGAATCGGCGAATCTGCAGGGTTAACTTTGTTGTAAATCGGAGGATTCGGCAAGTCAGCCGGCAGGTACGTTTGCGCCGCGTTGACCGCGGCCTGAACCTGCTGCTCTTCCACGTCAATATTCTGGTCCAGCCCGAACTGCAGCGTGATCACCGAGCTGCCAAACGAACTCGTAGAAGTCATCTGGCTCAGCCCGGGCACTTGACCGAACTGCCGCTCCAGCGGTGAAGTCACCGACGAAGCCATTACCTCGGGATCCGCTCCCGGATAAAACGTTACGACTTGAATGGTTGGATAATCGACCTCCGGCAGAGCTGAGACGGGCAGTTGCATAAAGGCAACCCACCCCACCAGCAGCACGCCCACCATCATGAGAGTGGTCGCCACTGGCCGGAGAACGAATAAACGTGAAGGACTCATGAAGCCGGAATTCCTGATGCCGCTGTTCCTGAGGCCGCAGTTCCTGAGGCTGGAGCACTCCCGCCGCCCGCGGTATTGCTTGGGCCCGTTCTTCGTGGTTCGATGGAACTGCCGGTTTGGAGTTTGTCCTGGCCGTCGGTCACCACCGTGTCTCCGGGATTAAGGCCGGCAAGCACCGCGGTGGTCGTGCCCTGGGTGAGCGCTATGGTCACCGTGCGCGCTTCGACGGTCTTGTCGGGCTTTACCAGATAGACGAATGCTCCCTGCGGACCACGCAGGATGGCGGCTGTGGGCAGCACAGTGCTGTTCTTACGCGTCTCCAGAAGCAGGTTGGCGTTTACAAACTGGTTGGGCCAAAGCTGGTTGTCTTTGTTATCAAAGACCGCTTTCAGCTTGGCGGTTCCCGTCGTCGGATCGATTTCGTTGTCAATCGTCTGCAGTTTGCCCGTCGCCAGCTTGGTCTGATCGTCGCGGCTGTAGGCTTCCACCATCAACGTCGAATTCTTCATGTGCTGCGCCACCGTCGGCAACTCATCCTCTGGTAGAGTGAAGATCACCGCAATCGGCTGCAATTGCGTGAGGATCAGCATGGGATTGGTGTCGGTTGCGTGCACAATATTCCCCGGATCCACCTGCCGCAGGCCGACGCGCCCGGTGAACGGCGCCGTGATGTTGCAGTAGACGAGCTGCAACTTGGCGTTATCGATTTGCGCCTGGTCAGTGCGCACCTGTCCGTCGAGCTGGTCTACCAACGATTGCTGCGTGTCCACCTGCTGCTGCGCAATGCTGCCGGAAGGAATCAGCGTGGTATAGCGCTGCAGGTTCAGTCGCGCATCGCGCAGCGTAGCCTGGTCCTTGAACAGCTGCGCCTGCATCTGTTCCAGCTGCACCTGGTAAGGACGCGGATCGATTACGATCAGCAAATCGCCTTCTTTCACGACCTGCCCTTCCTGGAAATTCACGCGCATGATCTGCCCGTCAACGCGGCTTTTTATATTCGCCGTGTAAAACGCAGTCACCGATCCCAACCCGACCAGGTAGACGGGCATGTCCTGTTGTTGAACCTTGGCGACCGCCACCGAAACTGCATGCGGACCCGCGGCTTGTGCCTTCTCCCTGGAGTCGGCGCCGGTGCAGCCAGAGAAGGATGCGCAAACCACCACCAATACCACGGCTGGTATCAGCCAGAGACGAAGCTGCCGGGCAAACTGCCGCTCTTCTTGAAAAAACCTCGAATCGATCATTTTCACAGGTTTTGTCGTTTGCACCTTTCCACAAGCTTGGCGTAGATCGCGCCATTTATTAGACGTATCATTTTCCAGTCGGTTGCGGCACCTCTGCCCGATAGGCAGCCGATCTTCTTACGACTAAGGTCCTCCCGCCGGAGAGGCTCAGGTGGGAACTGGAACGCAGATCTAATAGTAGAGCCCTACAAAACTAGCATCAACCGGGCGCCGCGACAGGTCAAGTACCGGGCGAATGTTTTACAAATCTTTACTCGCCTTTGCCTATATTTACCCTTATTTACCGGCTCTTAAGTGTTCAGGCTTACTGTACCGGCGATCGCAGCCCCGGCGGCGGATGCAACGCTTCATAGGCGGCAATCTCCGCTTCGTGTTGCAGTGTAAGCCCTATGTCGTCCAGCCCATTGAGCAGACAGTGCCGCACGAATTCATCGATGGGAAATTTCGCGCGAAAGCCCTGTTCGTCTCGCACTTCACACTGCTCCAGGTCGATGGTGAGCTGGTAATCGTTGAGCTCGCGAGATCGCCGTGTCAATTCTGCGGCTTCAGCTTCGCTCAGACGCACTGTGAGGAAGCCGTTCTTGGCGCTGTTATTGGCGAAGATGTCGGCGAACGAAGAGGAAATCACGGCACGGAAACCGAAATCCGTCAGCGCCCACACTGCGTGCTCGCGCGAGGATCCGCAGCCGAAATTCCGTCCCGCGACCAGAATGCTCGCGCCTTTATAGCGCGACTCGTCCAGAACGAAACCAGCGTTCTTCTTTCCGTCGGCGGCGAAGCGCCAGTCGTAAAACAAAAACTGCCCGAACCCGGTGCGCTCAATCCGCTTCAGAAACTGTTTAGGGATGATCTGGTCAGTGTCAACATTGACCCGGTCCAGCGGTGCCACGCTCCCACGATGTGTACGAAACGGTTTCATATCCTTACTTCGCCCCTTTTGTGATCCTGAGGCTTGTCATCCTGAGGCGACGGTTTTTGTCGCCGCAGGATCTCCGTCTCCACGGTACGTGCAGGAAAAACTACATCACTGAAACTTCCAATCCCTTATATCCGTGAAGTGCCCAGCAATCGCCGCTGCCGCCGCCATCATCGGACTCACCAGATGCGTCCGCCCACCGCGTCCCTGGCGCCCTTCAAAATTCCGGTTGCTGGTGGAGGCACAGCGCTCCCCGGGCTGCAAAATATCGGGATTCATTCCCAGGCACATCGAGCATCCCGACTCGCGCCACTCAAATCCCGCATCCAGAAAAACCCGGTGCAAGCCTTCCTGCTCCGCGGCTCGTTTCACCGTCTGCGAGCCCGGCACCACCATCGCCCGCACCTTCGCACTCACATGATGACCCTTGGCCACTCGTGCCGCCGCCCGCAGATCCTCAAGGCGCGAGTTGGTGCACGACCCGATGAAGACGCGATCGATACCGATGTCTTCAATACGCTTCCCCGGCTCCAACCCCATATATTGCAAAGCCAGCTCGGTCGATCGCCGGTCGGATTCTTTCAAGCTTCCAACATCCGGCACCCGCCCTGTCACCGGCGCGACCATGCCCGGATTCGTGCCCCAGGTCACAAACGGAGAAAGCTGCGCCGCATCAATCTCCACGACTTTGTCGAACGCTGCACCTTCATCCGTTGGCAGGCTGCGCCAGTATTCGACTGCCCTCTCCCATTCGCCGTCCCTCGGAGCAAATCGTCTGCCCTTCACATACGCAAATGTGATTTCATCCGGTGCCACCATGCCAGCCCGCGCTCCAGCTTCAATGCTCATATTGCACAGCGTCATGCGCCCTTCCATGGAGAGCGCCCGCACTGCTTCGCCCGCATATTCGACGACGTACCCGGTCGCACCATCGGTGCCGATCTGTCCAATAATTCCCAGAGCCAGATCTTTTGCCGTCACACCCTCCGCCAATCGCCCGCGTACATCAATCTTCATCGTCTTCGGCCTTTGCTGGGCGAGGCACTGCGTCGCCAGAACGTGCTCCACTTCCGACGTCCCGATGCCAAAGGCCAGCGCTCCAAAAGCCCCGTGCGTGCTGGTATGGCTATCGCCACAAACAATGGTCATCCCCGGCCGCGTCAGCCCCA
>JBAUYE010000202.1:0-19056 GCA_049584615.1 Candidatus Sulfotelmatobacter sp. | reverse complement strand
AGACAGGGCGGCGCAAGAAATTATTTGCGCTGCCCCGCTTCTTCCAGCTACCTTGCCTTGTGACGAAATCAGCCAGAGCCGCAACCAATAAGGTTGCCATCCAGGGTGAGCTCGGTTCCTTCAGCCACGAAGCCGCCGAGCGCATGCTGCCTGGCTGCACCATTGTCCCCTGCGCCCGTTCAGCCGAAGTCTTCGATCACGTCGAGCGCGGCTCCGCGGCCGCTGCCGTCATTCCAATCGAGAATTCTCTCGCTGGAACCGTCGCCGAGCACGCCGATCTTCTGGTCGCACGCGAAGTTTTTATTCAAGGTGAGTTCCTGCTCCGCATCGCGCACAATCTGATCGCCGCCCCCGGCGTGAAACTGAGCGCAGTGCGCCAGGCTCTTTCTCACCCAGTGGCGCTCGACCAGTGCCGCGACTTCTTCCGCCACCATCCCCGCATCGAGCCGGTCCCGTTCTACGACACCGCGGGAAGCGTGAAGCACGTCGTCGCTCATCGGCTTAGCGACGCCGCGGGCATCGCCGGACGCCACGCCGCACGCCAGTACTCCGGCAGGATTCTCCAGGTCGGCATCGAGGACGACAAACGCAACTTCACCCGCTTTTTCCTGATTCGCAAGGTGACAGGGAAGGGGCGGAACGCCGTGCCCAGGTACGAACGGCTGATCCCGCCCGGCGCCAACAAAACTTCGATTGCGTTTAAGGTGAAGAACCTGCCCGGAGCGCTGTTCAAGTCGCTCAGCGTCTTCGCCTTGCGCGACATCAGCCTCAGCAAGATCGAGTCGCGACCCATGCGCGGACGCCCCTGGGAATACGTCTTCTATGTGGACTTTCTTCGCGGCGACGACGAACCCGCCCGCAACGCCTTGCGCCATCTGGGCGAAGTTGCTGAGTTCGTCAAAGTTTTGGGAATTTACCGGGCTGCGTAAGGGAATAGGTGGGGGTGCCGTCTCGGCCGTTCACCGGAACAAAGCGCTTGTCCCGCCATTAGCTGCAGCACCTTTGATACAGTGCGAAGCGTCGGTGACAGGAATAGAATTCAGTTCGCGGGAACTACCGGGAGCCTGAAACCTTTCCGGCGGAGTATCATCTAAGCTTGAGTGAGTTAGACTCAAGGAGAGCCAATGAGCCAACAGCCGCTTTCCGAGCAAGTTCCTAAGCATCGGGAAACAAACGACGTACGGGCTTTGCCCGTGCTTCCTGTGCGGGATACCGTCCTGTTTCCGCACGCCGTTCTACCCCTTACCGTGGGCCGGGAGAGTTCTGTCCAGTTGATTAATTCGCTGGGCGAAGACAAGACCATCGTCGTCGTGGCGCAGCGGGAAGCCCGCGTCGATAGCCCTCAAGCCAGTGACCTTTATACCGTTGGCACGTCCGCCGTCGTCCACAAGGTCGTCAAGATGCCCAACCAGAGTCTCTTTGTATTTGCCGAGGGTCTGGAGCGGGTGCGTCTTGGCGAGTTCACGCAATTAGCTCCGTTCATGCGCGCCAAGGTCTCGGTTATTCCAGAACCTACACAGCCGGAAAGCTCCGAAATCGAGGCGCTGCAGCGCAATGTTCTTACTCTGTTCCAACAGATTGTTTCGGGTTCTCCCACGCTTTCCGACGAACTTTCCACGGTGGCCTTGAATATCGACGAGCCGGGCCGACTGGTGGATTTTATTGCCTCATCTTTGCCGTCGCTCTCGACGCCCGACAAGCAGGACACGCTCGAAACCCTCGACATCCGCGTGCGCCTGGAGAAGATCAACCAGCACCTTGCTAAAGAACTTGAAGTGCAGCAACTGCGCAACAAGATCCAGAGCGAAGTGCAGGACCGCGTGCAGCAGACGCAGCGTGAGTACTACCTGCGGGAGCAGATGAAGGCGATCCAGAAAGAACTGGGCGAGCAGGATGAAGGCGCGCGCGACGTCGATGACTTGAAGAAAAAGATCGACGATGCGGGCATGCCGGATGAGGTAAAGAAAGAAGCGCTCAAGGAATTGGGCCGCCTTTCGCGTATGTCTCCCATGGCTGCGGACTATTCACTCACCCGAAACTACGTCGAGTGGCTGGCCGTGCTGCCCTGGAACAAGACTTCCGGGCAAGAGATAGAAATTCCCAAGGCCAAAGAGATTCTGGATACCGATCACTATGACTTGGAGAAGGTCAAGGACCGCATCCTTGACTATCTGTCTGTCCGGCGACTGAAGCCGAATATGAAGGGTCCGATCCTGTGCTTCGTGGGACCTCCGGGTGTGGGTAAGACTTCGCTCGGCAAGTCGATCGCGCGGGCCTTGGGCCGCAAGTTCGTCCGACTCTCGCTTGGTGGAGTGCACGATGAGGCCGAAATTCGCGGCCATCGCCGCACCTACATCGGCGCGCTGCCGGGACAGATCATCCAGGGCATTCGTCGCGCCGAAACCAAGGATCCGGTTTTCATGCTCGATGAAATCGACAAGGTCGGGCGCGATTTCCGCGGTGATCCTGCTTCGGCCCTGCTCGAAGCGCTCGATCCCGAACAGAACTCGACCTTCCGCGACAACTATCTCGACGTCACTTTTGATTTGTCGAAAGTTCTCTTCATCACGACCGCGAACATGCTCGACCCCATCGCCGAGCCGCTGCGCGATCGCATGGAGATCATCGAACTACAGGGCTACAGCGAGGAAGAGAAGCTGCACATCGCGCGGCGCTATCTGGTTCCGCGTCAGGTGGAAGAGAACGGCATCACCGCGGAGCAGATCGAGTTTCCGGACGAAGCTTTACGTTATGTGATTCGTCACTATACGCGCGAGGCGGGCGTTCGGAGTCTTGAGCGCACCATTGGAACCATCTGCCGCAAACAGGCGCGGCGGTTGGCCGAGGGTAAGACTGAGAAGCTTGTGGTGACGCAGGAAATCATTCAGGAATTTCTGGGCGGCATCAAGATCCGCACGGAGGGTGAAATCGAGGAGCGCACCGAGCGTCCCGGAGTGGCGGTTGGTCTGGCCTGGACTCCATCGGGCGGCGACGTGCTCTTTGTCGAAGCCAATGCCATGAAGGGCAAAGGCGGGTTCACTATGACCGGGCAGATCGGCCAGGTGATGCAGGAATCCATGCAGGCGGCTCTGACCTGGGTGCGCTCGAACGCAGAACAGCTTGGCATCGCGGAAAGTTTCTTTGCCGACCATGACATTCACATGCATGTGCCGGCAGGAGCGATCCCGAAGGATGGTCCGTCCGCGGGCGTGACCATGGCGACCACTTTGGTCTCGCTGCTATCGGGGCACCGCATCCGACCGCTCACCGCGATGACGGGCGAGATCACCCTCAGCGGCAATGTGCTTCCGGTCGGAGGCATTAAAGAAAAAGTGCTGGCCGCCAAGCGTGCGGGAGTCACCACGATCATTCTCCCTGCAGAAAACAAGATGAATGTTGAGGAGGATCTCACACCAGAACAGGTTGAGAACCTGAGCATTCACTATGTGAAGACCATCGAAGAGGCATTGCGCGTCTCGCTGCCGGTAGTCGCGGAGGCGCTGGCCGCGAAGGTTTTCCTGGAGTCGGAGACGAACGATTCCAAGCCGGAAGGTAAGGCTAGTAAGCCTATCCAGGCGCCGGTGGTGACTCACGACAAGGTTGTCACCTGGCAGTCTTAAAAGCAGTGGCCAGTGGCCAGTGGTCAGTTGCAAGCCGCCAGTTCCTGACTGGCGGCTTTTTTTGCGGAATCTCTCCCTGGGTCTTCCCTCCTGGAATCAAATATGAGAGCTTGTTGTGGCAGTTGACCACTGGCAACAGTTCTCTATGCGCGTGCGTGTTCTCTTTTTCGGGGGGTTGAAAGATCTGGCGGGCAAATCCAGCGATTTGTTGGAGCTGCCAGATGGGGCGTTAGTGCGCGATGTGCTGGCGCACTACCTGACACAGATTCCGGCGATGAGAGAGATGGTGGCTTCGCTGGCTGTGGCTGTGAACCAGGAATATTCCGGAGCTGAGACTGAGCTGAGATCGGATGATGAGGTCGCGTTGCTGCCGCCGGTTAGCGGCGGGTCAGGGCGCGCTTTGATTGTCCGCGATCCCATTGACACGCAGGGTGTGCTTGCTCGCATGAAGCAGGGCGGAGACGGGGCTTCCGTTGTCTTCGAGGGCTTGGTGCGCAACCAGACTCGTGGGCGTCGGACGCTCTACCTCGATTACGAGGCTTATGAGGAGATGGCGCTGCGGCAGATGGAAAGTCTGGCCGAGCAGGCGCTGAAGCAATTTCAGGTGCGCGAAGTTGCCTTGGTACACCGGCTGGGGCGGTTGGAGATTGGCGAAACCAGCGTGTTGATTGTGGTCGCTTCGGCTCATCGCGCGGCGGCTTTCGATGCTTGCCGCTGGCTGATTGATACGCTCAAGCGCACCGTGCCCATCTGGAAGAAAGAATACTTTGAGGATGGAGTGGTGTGGGCTGACGGCGAGCCCTTTCCGGAGGAAATTCCGCGTTGAAATTCGCTGGTCAAGGCAGCCCCGTAGGGGAAGACGCATCTAAGTGAGCGGCTGAGGGTGCGGGGATGCAAAGGTCAGAAGGTACAAACCCTGGGCGGGATAGAAAATGCCTTGCCGCGCAGGAGGCAGCGCCGGCAGAGAAGGGATCCTTCGACTGCGGTTGTGCGTTCGCGAAGCACAACCTCCGCTCAGGATGACAGAGTTGTCTTGATAGAACGTATACTTCTTTTTACTGAATGAGAAAATCCGCCACCGTGACTCTGTTGCTGCTGGTCTGCGCAATGTCGTATGCGCGGGGGCCCGTGGCCCAGAGCCAATCGCCGACCGACGCGGAGGGCACGCTCAAGGTTGACGTCAAGCTGGTGAATGTTTACGTCACCGTGACTGACGCTCATGGAGCGCCCGTGGCCGGGCTTAAGAAAGAAAATTTTGTAGTGCGAGAGGATGGCCGCGAGCAGACGATCAAGGTGTTCGATAAGGAATCCGCGCTGCCCATTTCGATCGCCCTGGCCATCGACACCAGCCTGAGCACACGTCACGACCTGCCGCTGGAACAGGCTTCGGCCAAACGCTTTGTTCGCGACATTGTGCGGCCGGTGGACGCGTTGTCGGTGTTCAGCTTTAGTGAAGCCGTATCGCAATCTCCTTTTGGCTACACCTCAGATATGAAGCGCATCGACGAAGGGATTGACCATATCCGTCTGGGTGCGGCCACGGCGCTGTTCGATGCGGTTTATCTAGCCTCGCGTTCGCTCGACCGCCGCCAGGGACGGAAAGTGCTGGTGCTGATCACCGACGGCGGAGACACGATCAGCAGAATTGACTACAAAGGGGCGGTGCGTGCCGCAGAAGAAGCCGAAGCCCTGGTGTACAGCATTATCGTGGTGCCGATCGAGAACAGTGCGGGACGCGAAATCGGGGGCGAGCATGCCCTCATCCAGCTCTCGGAGGATACGGGCGGCAAGTATTACTACGCGACTTCGATATCCCAACTCGATGACGCCTTCCACCAGATCAGCGAAGAACTTCGCAACCAGTATCTGCTGGCTTATTATCCGTCACAACGCACATCAAACTCGGAGTTTCGGCGGATTCAGGTTGGAGTTTCCGGGCCCGCGGATCCGTCCTCTTACCACGTGAGACACCGGGTTGGGTACTACACGACGAAGTCGAACTTCTGAGAGTTCTCTCTTGAATGGTATCTTGAAGGACTGGGCTACAAGGCAAAGTGCTGCCGGGATTTGCTGAACCAGAAATAATGAAACCGGAAATAACGAAAACTGTTGAGAGAGGTTTCGTGAAGATTCTGAAGGGAAGGTTTGCGATCTTGAACTTCAACTCCGCGCTCTGTTTTGCCGGGCGATTCGGGCTGTTCGCTGCGGTGGCCCTCCTGGGTGCTTCGCCGTTGGCCATGGCCCAGACCGTGGGTACCGGCAGTATCGTTGGTATCGTCAGGGATCCAGCAGGGAAGCCGCTGGCCGACACCAAGGTGGAGATCACAAATAAAGCCACACGCGCGCGAATTCATGTGACTGCCTCCTCGGAGGGGCTGTACTCATCGGGACCGATTCAGCCTGGAGAGTACGCGCTGCTCGTGGAAATTAAGGGATTCAATCGGGCATTAGTACCCGTGGTAGTCCAGGTCGGCAACGTGACTCGCGCCGATGTGACGATGAAGGTGGGCACGGTGGCTAGGCAGGTTGAGATTCCGGGCGGTACTACTGTCAACATCGAGCAAGCCACGGTGCAGAGTGTGGTCAGCGGCGACCAGATGGAGAAGCTCCCGGTCAATGGACGGAGTTTTCTTGATCTGGCGCAGCTCGAGCCCGGGGTGCAGATGCAGGATGGAGGCCTCTTTGCGGGCAAGGATGGGCTCTCGTCGATTTCATTTCTCAACCAGTACGGCCGTTCGGAGAGAATCGAGCTGGATGGGGTCGACATCAGCGACGAGACCGTGGGCGGCACCACGCAGAATATTCCGGCGAGCGCAATTCAGGAGTTTCAGCTGGGCCAGTCGTTGCTCGATCTCTCAACGGGACTCACTTCTTCAGGGGCAGTTAACGTTATTACCCGGTCGGGCAGCGATCAGATCCATGGAGGGGCATTTGGAGTGTTCCGTGGCAACCAGGCTGCGGCAGATTTGCCCGGCACCTCGGCCTCTTCCTTTCAGCGGGAACTGTTCGGTGCTGATGCTGGCGGGGCGATCGTCAAGGGCAAGGTGTTCTGGTTCGGGGACGCCGAACGCGCGCTACAGAACCTCACGGCGGGCGAGCCGTTTACTTATCCCTTTGATGGGTTGAGCGCCACGCTCGACGAACCCTACCGGGAGTTCAATACGGATGAGCGGGTGGACTGGAACATGAGAGGCAGCACGCGGGCGTTCTATCGTTTCAATTTCTTCCAGAACACCGATCTTCGTCCCTATGGCTCGGCCAGTTCGACACAGGAATTTCGCGACACCAACAACACTGCGACGAATGCGGTGGGCGTCGACTTTAACACTGGGGTGTATGCGCATAGTCTGCGCTTTGAATATCTCAAGCTTCGAAATGAAATGGAGGATGCCACGGGTAGTCTGGGCGGGGCCGAGAATCCGATTCCCGGGCTGGGCATCAACA
Organism: Candidatus Sulfotelmatobacter sp.; assembly: GCA_049584615.1. Classification (GTDB taxonomy): domain Bacteria; phylum Acidobacteriota; class Terriglobia; order Terriglobales; family Acidobacteriaceae; genus Sulfotelmatobacter. Next base: position 11,992 of record JBAUYE010000202.1, on the reverse strand, counting down.
TTGGCGCGTCTACCGCGGGCAACTGCGCTTTTAGCGAAGGCGGCAGCTATTGTGGCGGACCGAGCTGGCTGGGGCCGCAGCAAACCGTTCAGTCCGACGAACTGGCGAGGTATGACGCCAGCCGGGTGATGGGCGAACACATCATTCGCTACGGGTTTGCTTTTAATCGCATCGACGCTGGACGTCTGGCGGCTTACTCCGCGTTTCCACAGGTTGGCACGACTTCGCTGGTAGGGTCGACATCGGCTGATCCGACATCCTATCCCGCAAATTGGGTGAGCCTGGGGAACGGCATTGCGTTTTCTACTCCCAAGTCTTCGTTCGGCTTTCCTCGTGGAGGACTGGGTCCCGACAACCGCATAGAAATGTACGTTGGAGATGCGTGGAAGGCCAGGCCGAAATTAACGCTGAATTACGGTTTGCATTATGTGCGCGACAGCGGGCGCACCGATAGCGGTCTGGGGGCGTTGCCGGACTTGAATCAATGGGGCGCGGGATTGGGCGAAAAGATTCGTAATCCCAACGTGAACTTCGCGCCTCAACTGGGATTCGCCTGGGATGCGGGCGGCAACGGTAAGACTGTAATCCGCGGCGGCGGTGCGTTGTTTTATGAGAACTTGCTGTCGAACAATATGTTATTGGATAGCCCGTCCCGACGTAGCACGGGAATTTTTACCGATGCTCCCGAGGTTTGTCAGGGAGGCGTCGCGAATGCATTCAATTGGCCCACCAATCCTGGAGTGGCCGGAGCGCCGATTGCGGGAACTGCTGCTACCGTCGTGACCAACGCGACCACTGGGGTTCTGCAGGTGTTGCCGAACTTTTGCGGTGGAACCATCTCTGCGATCGCGCCGCAGATTCTAGCGCTGAACAATGCCTTTCAAGCAGCGGCTGCGAGTGTGACGGGGTCACAGCCAAATAGCAACTATGTGGGCACCACGCTATCGGCTTTGAATCCAAGTTATGATCTTCTTTATCCCGGCTACCGCACGCCGCGCTCGTGGCAGGCGAATCTCGGCATCGAGAAAGAGATTCGCCCGGGAACGGTGCTGAGTGTTGATTACATCCGTGACATCGGCGAGCACTTCCTGATTGGCCGGGACATCAATCACAGCGGAGCGGCACGCAGCTTCAACCAGGCCAATGCGGTTGCGGCTCGTGACGCAGCGCAGGTGGCCAACGGATGCCCTGTCGGTTTTGGACAAGCTACCTGCATGATCAACTCGACTGTAGCGAGTGGCGGAACTACGCCTTTGGGAGTGGCGGGGGCTCAGGCGGCGTACTCGAGGGCGGGACTCGATTCGAATCTGCAGGCGGCGGGCGGTGGGCCTTGCTCTTACTGCGCGTTTCCCGGCACGAACCCCATCATCGGCAACACCGGAGCCGTGGGAGGAGTCGATATGCTCTTTCCGGACGGGCGGTCAGTCTATACCGGCGTGCAGGTGAAAGTTGTGACGCGCGTCGACAGGCCAGTTCGCGGCGTGAAGACTGGGACCTTCCAATTTTCCTATACGCTCTCCCGGTTGATCAGCCAGGTGCAGGACCAGGATTCCACCAACCTGGCAACAGACAACGACGACCCGCTGCGCTTTACAGGGCCGAGCGCTCTAGACCGCAAAGAGCAGTACTCGTTCAGCGGGATCTTCGATCTGCCGTTCTATTTAAAGTTGAGCATGATCGGACATTTCTTTAGCCCGCTTCCCCAGAGTCTGTTGCTGCCAGAACTGACCAATGGAGGCGAAATTTTTGCCACCGACTGGCTCGGTTCCGGACTGGGTTCGGCGGCTGCTCCAGAGCCTGTGCCGGGAACTCAAATCGGTCAGTACGACCACAGCGTAAATATCGGCAACCTGCAAAAGGTGATCAACACCTACAACCACACCTTCGCCGCATCGCTGACCCCTGCGGGGGATTGCCTCGTGGGCAATCACACTTCTTGTCCGGGGCTGATCAATGGCATCATGGTGATGACTTCTGAGGACATGACTGCTTTGGGGTGGATCATGCCTACACTCGATTCCGTAGCTAACCATGCTGTGGCCACCCCCTGGCTGAAAACGATGGACATGAGACTATCCTGGCCAATCAAAGTTAAGGATCGTGTGACCATTGAGCCGAGCGCGAGCGTCTTCAACGTCTTTAACTTCGCCAATGCATTCCAGTCGGGCAACATGCCGAGCGCTTCGTTGTTACCCGGCCCGAACGGGGTGCTGGCGCCGAATGTGGTGGGCGGTGTCGCTTCGGGCTCGAGCTATACGCCGTTTCGGACGAGTTTCCAGTCGGGGACGTTCGCACTCGGGGCTCCCCGCCAGTTCGAGTTCGGATTGCGAATCAGCTTCTAGAGTCGGAGACCAGAAGCCACTCCTGCCGCTTCGGTCCGTGTGCTCAACCGGACGCTTTTTGTATTCGGGAGGGCAAATCGAGCTTAAGGGCGTGCGTGTACAATGCCTGCATGGCTTTCCGTCCGCAGGGAAACTCCAACGCCGCCAAACGCGGCCGGACCCCGCCGCCCGAGGAGACTTTTGAAGAAGCCGGATTCCTCAAAGCTCTGGGCGAGAAACAGAAATCAGTGAGCGTCAAGCTGATGGACGGTCAGACGGTGAGCGGCTGGATCGAGTATTACGACAAGCACATGGTGCGCCTGACGCGCGAAGGCGCTCCTAACCTTTTTATTTTCAAGCACGAGATTATGTACATCGCGGAAGACGGCGGGAAGAAGAAATAGTAGCTGCTGTTTTAGAGGTCCCCTGTGGAGCCGGTGGCTGCACAGGCAGGCATGAGGTCCTTCGACTACGCGAGTGCTTGCGCTAAGCGCGCAAGCACTTGTTCCGCTCAGGATGACAAACTTAACAAAGTATAACTGCAACGACAGCTTCCTTCCGGCCATGTCAGCCATCGCCCGCGAAGCTGGCGCTCTGCTCATGCATCACTTCCACCAGCACTTGAAGATCGAATATAAGGGCGAGGCCGATCTGGTGACCGCGGCCGACCGCGCTGCCGAAGTGCTGATCCGGGAACGCATTCGCGAACAGTTCCCGACGCATGACGTTCTGGGCGAAGAGCAGGGACTCAGCGATCAGGGCAGCGAGTATCGCTGGTACGTCGATCCCCTCGACGGCACGACGAACTTCGCGCATGGGTTTCCTGTTTTCTGCGTGTCGATTGCGCTGGAACACCATGCACGCGAACATAAAGGCCAGCGCATTGCCGCTGTCGTCTACGATCCCACGCGCGATGAACTGTTTTCCGCGGAGCAGGGAAGAGGCGCGCAGCTCAACGGCGAGAGTATCCATGTTTCGAAAACGGCTGAGCTGAAGGAAAGCCTTCTGGCTACAGGTTTTCCCAGCCAGAAGCGGCACAAGAATCCGAATATTTACTTTTATCACCAGATCACGCTGCACTCGCATGGAGTGCGCCGTGCGGGATCGGCGGCGCTCGATTTATGCAACGTGGCTGCGGGCCGCTTCGACGGCTTCTGGGAATTCAACCTTAACCCCTGGGACACGGCGGCGGGTGTTCTCATTGTGGAAGAAGCCGGTGGCAAGGTGACGCGCTTCGACGGGTCACCGTTTGAGATCAACAGCCGCGAGACGGTGGCCTCGAACGGGCTGATTCACCAAGCACTGCTCAGAGAGTTTGAGGATGTCTTTGCGGGGCGAGGGTTGGAGCCGCTTCCCGATCCGAGAGTCTACCAAGGATGACCAACGAGGATGAACGAGAACGGCAGTGGAGATCGAGGTGAAAGCCATGCTTAAGAAAACCATGCGGCTGGTTACGGTCGCAATCGTTCTGCTGGGATCGGCTGTTCTCCTCGTTGGTGCGGCCAGCTCTGCGCCAGCCGTCCCCGACGCGGCTTATGTGCAGTCGTTTGAGAAGTGGAAAGCGGAGCAGATTGACGACCTGAAGCAGAACTGGCTGCTTCTGGCTGGACTGTACTGGCTGAAGCCGGGCATAAACAGTTTTGGCACCGCACCGGGGAACGCAGTCGTATTTCCCAAAGGCCCGGCGCATGCTGGAGAGTTCGATCTCGCGGGCAAGGACGTAACCATTAAGCTGCTTCCGGATGCGCACGCTACGCTGGCGGGTGCGCCGCTGACAACCGCGAAGCTGGCTCCCGATGTTTCCCGTCACGCCTCGCTGGTGGAAATGGGCACGCTGCGCTTTCACGTGATCGTGCGTGGAGAACGCGTGGGCATTCGGGTGAAAGATTTGGAGAGCGCGTCCGTCACCAACTTCAAAGGGCTGATATTTTATCCTCTCGATCTGAACTACCGAGTGACGGCGACGTGGGAACCCTCCGATGGCAAGAAGACGATCGACGTGCCCAATGTTCTGGGCGACGTGACTCCGGTGCCGGTTGCGGGCACAGTGGTGTTCAAGATCGACGGCCAGGAGCAGAGGCTCACGGCGCTGGGCGGAGATCCATCGAACGGACTGTCGTTCGTGTTCAATGATCTGACAGCGAAGGGCGATACCTATCCCGGCGGACGCTTTCTCGACAGCGAGCCGGTGGTGAACGGAACGGTGGTTCTGGACTTCAACCGTGCCTACAATCCTCCCTGCGCGGTGACTCCTTATGCCACGTGTCCGTTGGCGCCGAAGGAGAACCGGCTGGCCGTGGCAATTCCCGCGGGCGAGAAGTTTGATAAAGCGGCACACGGCCACCGCTAGCCGATGATGTTCCGCCGATCGGGGGATCACGCTTCCTCCGCCGCGTTACAATAACTAGGGATAGCGATACGTGTTTTGCGGCTGTCCCGAAGTTCTCCGACTCTTACAGGCGTAACGTGATCAACTCTCTGCTGGAACGCAAGATCGAGAAGCGGCCCGACCGAGTCCGGCTGCAAGGACGCATTCTTTTCCTCACCGAAGATCCGGAACTGATCAAGCGGCAGCTTGCGGGCGAAGACCTGCCATGGGATACCAAGAATCCGGGGAGTAATCCCAAGTTGCGCGACGACATCTCGACCGACGAGATCACTCCGGCGCACTACTGCTTTTATTTTGACGAGACGCTGGGCGAGATTCCTTACCTCGGATTAAAGTGCGGCAGCGTGACGCCGATCGGGCGCGGCGAAGTGAAGCGCGGCGGATTTGTGTGCGCGGTGAGCGGCAAACGGCGGGGCAAGGGGTCGAGCCGGGAGCAGTCGCCTTACGCCGAGATGTGCGCCGGCATTCGTGTCGTGATTGCGGAAAACATTGAGCGCATCTACAAGCAGAATTGCCAGAACCTGGGAGTGCTGACTTCAACCGACTTCTCACTGATCGACAGGATTCGCGGCGGGGAGGAGATCGCGCTCTCCGAGTTCACTGCCGGCGAAGATGAGATCACGAGGCAGGTGATTGAGTACGGCGGGTTGTTTCCGTTTAACGTGGCGAGGATGCAGAAACGAGTGTTTCTCCCGCCCGTCAAGACCGCAAAGCGTCCCATGACTTTGGCGGAGAAAATCTTTGCCCGGCACATGGTTAACGAAAAAGGCGGAGTTGGTGTGGCCAGCGTGAAGCCCGGGGACACCGGATTCGCCCAGGCCGACCTGCGCTTCAGCCATGAGTACGTGACGCCGATGGCGGCGATCTTTTTTGAGCGCTATGTGGGCAAAGACGCGAAGGTCAACGATGCTTCGAGCATTATTTTCTTCCGCGACCACCTCACGTTTCTCGATGAGGTGATCTCCGAGGAGAAGAAGAAGCTTGGCCTGCTCGATCTGGCGACGCAACTCAAGCTCAAGCAGCAGGACTTTGCCGCCAAGCAGGGAATCAAACTGCATGGAGAGTTGAAAGATCGCAAGGGCTCGGAGGGCATTTGCCACTCCATCGTGCTGGAAAGCTACGCGCTGCCGGGGCAGTTGAACATTGGGTCGGACTCACATACGCCGCATGTGGGCGCGATTGGCTGCGTGGCCTTCGGCATTGGCACCACCGACGTGTTCAATGCCTGGATCACGAAGGATGTGCGGGTGAAGGTGCCGGAGTCGGTGAAGATCGTGATCCGCGGCAAGAGGCACGCAAATGCCACGGCGAAAGATTTCATCCTGAAGATTCTTAGCCTCGATTACGTGCGCAGCGGCAAGGCGCTCGCCAAAGTGATGGAGTATGCCGGCGAGGCGATTGAGGAACTCAGCGTGGATGAGCGTGCCACCATGACCAACATGGCGGCCGAGATTGGTGGATTCACCGGCATCGTTGCGCCGGACAAGAAGGCCGTCGACTTTCTGGTCGAGCGGCGTGGGATGGACCGGAAAAAAGCGGTGGCCATGATTGCGGGCTTGTATAGCGATCCGGATGCGCAGTACGCGCATGTGATCGAACTGGATGCATCCGAGATTACGCCGATGGTCGCGACTCCGGGTGATCCGGGCAACGGCAAGTATGTGCGCGAGCTGAATACACCTGTGCCCGTCGAGATTGCTTACGGCGGCACCTGCACGGCCGGCAAGAACGAAGACATGGATATGTACGCTGCCGTTCTGGCCGACGCTTTGAAGCAGGGCAAGCGCGTGGCCGATTCGGTGAAGTTCTACATCCAGTTTGGATCGCAGGAGACGCGCGAATATTGCTTGCGCAAGGGCTACCTGGATGTATTTCAGAAAGCCGGTGCGATCGTGATCGAGCCCAGTTGCGGGGCTTGCATCAATGCGGGGCCGGGAGTTTCGACGCGTCCCGATCAGGTGGTGATCAGTGCGCAGAACCGCAATTTTCCGGGCCGCAGCGGTCCGGGGCAGATGTATCTGGCTTCGCCGTTGACGGTCGCAGCGAGCGCGGTGGCGGGCTACATTGTGGAGTATGAGCCCAGTGAGGCGTTGGTAGGCGCGTAAAAAAGGCCCTGATTGCTTACCGCTGTTGCGGTGAGACGTCTGACTTCATCAGGAGGATTGTCATGAACCGTTCCCGCCTGCTTCTCGTTACTTCCCTTGTCATCACACTTGCCTTGGCGGCCATCGCGTCCCGTGATACCGGTTCTCCGTCTTTACGGGTTGGAGCACTGGCCCCAACGGCATCAATGCTCGAACCGCGTTCGGGGCAGTCCGCTACTCTTTTGCCCAACGGCAAAGTTCTCATCGCCGGAGGCATGCGGCGGAATCAAGATTTCTACAAGTCCGCCGAGCTTTATGATCCGGCGACCGGCAAGTTTCAGCCGACGGGAGAGATGAACCAGCGGCGCGTGGGGCATATTGCGGTGCTGCTGAGATCGGGGAAGGTGCTGGTAGCCGGAGGGTGGGTGGGCAATGGGGGAACGGATTCGGCGGAGTTGTACGATCCGGCCACCGGCAAGTTTACGCTTGCGTCGAAGATGACCGTCCGGCGCGGGAGGCCCAGCGCTACGATGCTTTCCAACGGCGATGTGCTGATCGCGGGTGGGGAGGAACGTACTAACGAATCCCTGGCATCCGCGGAGATCTTCCATGTCAAGACTCTTTTGTTCGAGGCGACTGGTTCCATGCATCATGCGCGCATTTCGCACACGGCAACGCTGCTCAATGACGGACGCGTTCTTATCGCGGGTGGCTACGCCGGGGGTGTTTCATCGAGCGCGGAACTTTACGATCCGAAGACTGGAAGTTTCACCGAGACTGGCAGTCTGGGGACGGCGCGCTGCAAACACACAGCCGGGCTGCTGCCGGATGGGAGGGCGCTGATTGCCGGCGGTTCCGATTCGCGCGGCTGGAGCGGGAACCTGAGCAGCGCCGAGATATACGATCCGCACACCGGGAGATTCACGGCGACAGCTTCGATGAACGACAGCCGTTTTAAGCTGCCAGACGAAGCAGTGCAGTTGCCGTCGGGAAGACTACTGGTCGCGGGCGGAAGTAAGGAAGTGGAGGTTTTCGACTCCGCGAGCGGGAAGTTTCTGTTAGCTGCGGGACAGATGAACCAACCCTGGCACTTCATGAGCGAGACGAAGTTGCGCGATGGCAGCGTACTGCTGACGGGCGGCTATCCGGACAGCGATCAGGCCACGGCTGAGGCTTGGATTTACCGGCCGTAGCCGGGGGAAGTCTTCTCGAATGGTAGGGTTGCAAGTTGGATCTCATGGTCGTCTGTAAGTGGTTGAATTGAAGCGAGGTGGCCGAAATCAGCCACTGCCGGACCTGCAACTTTTTTCCGCAATCCGAGTTCAAATAAGTAGGCGCTTCGGATCGAAAGGAAGATCTGGAAGACCTGGCAGATCCGGTGGGGAAAAGCGGTGGATCTGAAAAGGGAGATTGATATGCGGTACCTAAAATATTTGGCTTTGGTGGGGGTTTTGATGCTGCCGCTGACCTATGCGCAGTCTGCGCACGCGCAGGTCGCGGTGGGAGTGGGAATCGGTGGGCCGCCTATATGCGCCTACGGCTATTACGGGTATTACCCTTACGCTTGCGCGCCTTACGGCTATTACGGACCTGACTGGTTTGCCGGTGGAGTGTTTATTGGCGCCGGCCCGTGGTATGGCTGGGGACGTGGTTGGGGCTGGGGTGGTTGGGGTCATGGCTACTATGGTCGTGGTGGCTATGGCTACTATGGCCGCGGTGGCTATGGTTATGGTCGCGGGTTCGCTGGGGGACGCGGCTTCGTCGGTGGGCGCGGATTTGCACGTGGTCCGGCTGGCGGCTTCCGCGGATCAGTGGGCGGTGGGTTTCATGGCGGCGCTGTGGCCCACGGTGGTGGCGGGTTCCACGGTGGCGGAGGGTTCCACGGTGGTGGCGGTGGACACGGGGGCGGCGGACACCGGTAATCGTCGAGGGATTTCACTGTGATCCAGTAACGAAGGATGTTCACGAACGGCCGGCAGCGAGCGCTGCCGGCCGTTCGCTTTTTCAGTCCGGCTGGTAATGTCTTAAACACCGCGTTATTTCAGCCAGCACCGTCCGGCTTAAAGTCTGTACCATAGGCGGCGTTTCTTGCTAGAATGTCGGGTTCGCGGAGACCGGCTGTAGTAGTAGAATATCTGCATAGATCTCAGGAGACAGACACCCTTATGGCTTACGTGATTGCAGAGCCTTGCATCAACACCAAAGACACGGCGTGCGTGGATGCGTGTCCGGTGGATTGCATTCATCCCAAGAAAGATGATCCCAAGTATGCGACCGAGCCCTTGCTCTACATCGATCCCGTGGAGTGCATCGACTGCGGCGCGTGCGTACCCGTGTGCCCGGTATCGGCCATCTTCGCGCTCGACGACCTGCCCGAGAAGTGGAACGAGTTCACGGCCAGAAACGCGGCATACTTCGGGCGGTAAGGAAGTTTCAGCTTTCAAGGCGTGCGTCCATTCGGATGCGCGCCTTCGCTTTTGATGTCGCAAATTGCGACCTCAAAGTTTCGCGCGATCTTTCTCCGGTCAAGGATCGGCGACGCCTGACAGCTCTTCTATTAGAATCATCGCTTCACACGCTGGGCACCCATGGCATTGATGGAGTCGGAAGCAATCGTGCTGCGCACCTATCCGCTGCGCGAGGCCGACCTGCTTGTCACGCTATTTACGCGCGCGGAGGGCAAGGTACGCGGCGTGGCGCGGTCGGCAAAGAAATCGAAGCGAAGGTTCGGAGGCGCGCTGGAGCCGATGACTTATGTCCGGGCGTTTTACGACGTCCGCGAACGCCAGGAACTGGCCCGGCTGGATGCCTGCGAGGTGCTCGAGTCTCCGCTGGCCAGCGAAGTCAGTTATGCGCGGGCGGTGGCGCTGGCGCACGTGGCCGAGTTGCTCGACGAACTGCTGCCCGATCGCGAAGCCAATGACGCCATCTTCCGGCTGACGCTTTCGGTGCTGCATGCCCTGCAGGGTGCCGAGGTATGGATGGCGGTCACCTACTTCGAGCTGTGGCTGACGCGGCTGGTGGGATTTCTGCCCGAGTTGACCGAATGCACAGTCTGCGGACGAAGTCTGAATGGGGGCAAGGCTTATTTTCACGCGCTGGCCGATGGACTGATGTGCTCTGACGATAAGCGGCTGGCGTCATCCGAGATTTCGAAAGATTCTCGGGAGTTGGCGGCCTTGATGTTTCGCGCTCCGGTGGAGAGTTTTGCAGGGATTCCATGGCCCAAAGCGCAGGGGGCGGACTTGCGGAAGTTTCTGATTCAAATCTTGCAGCGGCACATTGAGAAGAAGCTGGTTACGGCAGCGATGCTGGAAAAGAGCGGCTTCTAGGTGCGGCATCAAAATGGTAAGTGAATCGCCTCTGAAAAGGGATGGTCGACAGCTGACGCCTGATAGCCGCTTCCGTTACAATCTTTGATTGACCTTCGGTTCCCGAACGAACCTGTGAATCCATCTAAACCCAACTCGCTCACGTTCCAGGAACTCATCCTGCGCCTGCAGGCGTTTTGGGCGGAGCGAGGGTGCGTGTTGCAGCAACCTTACGACGTTGAGGTGGGAGCGGGAACCATGGCGCCCGAGACATTTCTGCGCGTGCTGGGGCCGAAGCCTTACAAGGTTGCTTACGTGCAGCCTTCGCGGCGTCCGGCGGACGGGCGCTACGGGGAGAATCCGAACCGGCTGTTCAAGCACACGCAGTTGCAGGTCATTCTGAAACCTCCGCCGGAGAATGTGCAGGAGTTGTATTTGGAGTCGCTGGGTGCGATTGGCATTGACCTGCGGCAGCATGACATCAAGTTTGAGGAAGACAACTGGGAAGCTCCAACGTTGAGCGCGTGGGGCGTGGGCTGGCAGGTGATGCTCGATGGGCTGGAGATCACGCAGTTCACCTACTTCCAGCAGTGTGGCGGGCTGGACCTGTTTCCGATTTCCGCCGAGCTCACGTACGGGTTGGAACGCATCGCGGCGTTTCTGCAGGATGTGGATTCGATTTACGACATTGTGTGGGCGCGCGATCCGTCGATCGAAGGAAAAACGACTGGACGCGAAGTTAAGTATGGCGACGTCCGGCTGGCAGATGAGTTGCAGTTCTCGGTGTACAACTTCGAAGCGGCGGACGTGGAGAGCGCGTGGAAACACTTTTCTCTGTATGAGGAAGAATGCAAATTGTTGTTGGCCGATTACAAGTTTGACCAGGAAGCCGGGCAGAAGTCACGATTTCCGCTTTTAGGGGCCTACGATCTTTGTTTGAAGTGCTCGCATTTGTTCAACATCCTGGATGCGCGGGGAGCGATCTCGGTGACGGAGCGCGTGGGCGTGATTGCCCGTGTGCGAGCGCTCGCCGTAGGCATCGCGAAGGCTTGGGTGGATCAGCAGAAGAGCGCTTCTTCTGCGGCGGGTGACAAGGCCAACGAGGAAGAACCTGCTCGCGAGAAGCGAGCGAAGAAGCAGAGCCTGTTGCCGGTTGGATCGTGAATCTTGTGGTGTGATGCAGATCACATTTGTTTGACTGAGGTTTTGAGAAGCTAAGGTTTCAGGGCATGCCAGACTTTCTGCTGGAAATCGGGTGCGAAGAGATCCCGGCGCGGATGATCGATGCCGCTTCGCAGGAATTGCGCGTGCGCGTCAGCGCCCTGCTGAACAGGGAGCGACTACCGGCGAACGAGATCACATATTTCGACACACCACGGCGATTAGCACTAATTGCAGCTGGCATCCCGGCGGCTCAACCGGACGTCAGCGAGCAAGTGACCGGTCCCTCGGCGGGTGTCGCTTACAAGGATGGTCAGCCCACGCCCGCGGCGCACGCGTTTGCCAAGAAGGCCGGAGTCGACGTATCACAACTCGAGAAGATTACAACCGCGAAGGGCGAATACCTGGCGGCGAAGATTACCAAGAAGGGCCGAAGCACGGCCGACATTCTCGTGGAGACTTTGCCGAAGGAACTCTCCTCCATCTACTGGCCTAAGAGTATGTACTGGCGCAAGGCCCACGAACGCTTTGTGCGTCCGGTGCGCTGGCTGGTGGCAATGCTCGACGGCGAGACCATCCCGCTGGAGTTTGACGGAATCTGGGCAGGGAAGACTTCGCGCGGGCACCGGATGTTGTCCCATAGTGTCGTCACGATTCCACGGGCCGGCGCCGCTTATGTGGAGGCGCTGCGGGCGGCCAAGGTTCTGGGCCGTGCGGAACGTGAGC
>JBAUYE010000201.1:0-8924 GCA_049584615.1 Candidatus Sulfotelmatobacter sp. | reverse complement strand
GTCCCGCGACGGTCGTGACCGCGACCTTCAGCGAAGCGATGAATCCGGCGACCATCAGTGCCACAACGTTTACCTTGACCGGGCCAGGCACGACTGCCGTGGCCGGAGCAGTTTCCTACGCTGGGTCGACCGCCACCTTCACACCATCAAGCGCTCTCGCCCTGAACACGGTCTATACGGCCACGATTACGACCGGAGCCCAGGATCCGTCGGGGAATGCGTTAGCCGCTAACTTCGTATGGAGCTTCACCACCAGCACCACGGCATGCGCTGCTCCCACGGTGGTTTCCGTAGCTCCCGCCAATAATGCAACCGCGATCTGTCCCAACACTTTATTGACCGCGACTTTCAGCGAAGCGATGCAGTCTTCCACCATCAACACCACAACCTTTACCTTGACTGGGCCAGGCACTACCGCGGTGCCGGGAACCGTTGCCTACGTTGGGTCGAGCGATGTCGCGACGTTTACCCCGACAGCCCTCTGGCATTGAACACTCTCTACACAGCCACCATCACCACCGGGGCCCAGGATCTGGCCGGTGATCCACTCGCAAGTAATTATGTATGGACTTTCACCACATCCCCCACCACATGCGCGACGGCCGTGCCGTTGGGAACGGCCTGCATGTTTGGAATTCTGGCCGCCACCCCGGCCGTCGCGAATAGTGGTCCCACTGACGTTACCGGAGATGTGGGAATATGGCCCGCATCCGCGATCACCGGCTTCCCGCCGGGAACGCTGACGGGCACGGAATACGCAGGCGATGCTACTGCCCAGACGGCTCAGGCGGATTTGACCACGGCATATAACTTCGCTGCGGCTGCGCCAGGCGGAGCCATCCTTACTGCAGATATCGGTGGGCAAACGCTCGTTCCCGGAGTTTACAAAACGACGAGCGCCCAGCCTTCGCTGGGAATCACAGGGAACCTTACACTGAGCGGCAACGGAGTCTACATCTTCCAGATCGTCTCAACCCTGACCACGGCGGCGAACAACAGCGATGTAATTCTCAGCGGCGGCGCCACGGCCGATGACGTGTTCTGGCAAGTTGGCAGTTCAGCGACGCTCGGAACTACCACAACCTTCGCAGGAACCATTATGGCGGAGGCAAGTGTCTCGCTTGACACCGGCGCAACGCTGAATGGCAGAGCGCTGGCCCTGACGGGCGCAGTCACATTGCTGAGCAATCCGGTGAATGTACCTGCTTGTCCGTAAAGAAAGGGCGTTCTGCGGTGAGGTTCATGTGGAACTGGTCCACTGGCGGGCCAGATCGGCAGCGAGATTTCACGTTATCGAAGTTCGGATTGGAGCGCAGATGAAAGTTCGGAGGAATCGGCACATGTCGTTTCATTCTCATAATTCTTGCGGCCGGGTTGCAGTGATGCTCCGGGCGGTGGCTGCCATCCTGTTTGGTGTTGCCACACTTGCGGCGGCGCAGGATCCGCCCACTCCAAGATGGGAACTCTTCGGGGGATACTCCTTCGTCTACTTCGGCGCAGATGTGCATGGTCTGCTTCCCGGCGGGATCATCCCCGTAAACAGCCTTGTGGAATCGAATCCGCGGGGTGCAGGCGCCAGCATCACTTACAACTTTAACCGCTGGTTGGGATTGACCGGCGACGTCAGTGGCGACCTGAGCAGCGGCGAGAGTGGCGTAGAAATGCGAATCGACGATGCCGAATTTTTCAACTTCTCCGCCGGACCGAAGCTTACTTTTCGCAGGCGGCGCTTTTCGCCGTTTGCCGAAGCTCTCGTGGGCGAGCACCGACTGGCCTCCGAAGTCTTCAGGAGCGATTACGAAGTCGGCTTCCTGGCTGGCGGGGGTCTCGATCTGAACTTGAATCGGCACTTCGCGCTGCGTCTGATCCGAGCCGATTACGTGTTCTCGAATCATCAGTACGGTTCGTCGTCGGCGGTTCCAGCCACCGATATCAGAGGGGCAAGACTGCAAACAGGCGTGGTGCTTATGTGGGGTGGCAAACGGATTGTAACGCCACCCAGCGCAGTATGTTCCGTGCAGCCAGCCGAGATCTTTGCCGGCGAGTTTGTGACCGCAACTGCCGCTGGATCTAATTTCAATCCCAGGCGTACCGTCACGTTTAGCTGGAGCGGCTCCGGGGTGAAACCCGCCGAAACTCATGCTTCAACCGAGATCGACACCACCCGCTTGCAGGCAGGCGCTTACGAAGTCACTGCCAGCTTGAGCGATGGTAGCCAGAACGGCGTTGCCTCCTGCAGTGCCAGGTTCATTGTGAAGATGTCGCATCCGCCGGTGATTTCATGCTCATCCGATCCGGCGAGCGTGCCGATGGGTGGAACTTCGACGATTACTTCGACCGCCAGCAGTCCTGACGGCCGCCTTTTGAGCTACAACTACAGCACGAGTGCAGGCAACATTACCGGCAACAGTTCCACCGCTACGCTCAACACCACGGGCGCAGAACCCGGAACAATTACCGTGACCTGCAACGTAAGCGATGATCGCAGCCAGCCGTTGGCGGCATCCGCTTCGACCGCCGTATATGTGCAAGCTCCGCCACCTCCGCCCCCGTTGCCCGATTTCGTCGCCATCGAGAAAAGGCTCGCTCTTCATAGCGTGTATTTTGCGACCGCGAAACCCACGGTCGAGAAACCCGACGCCGGCCTGCTCGCCAGCCAGGAGAAAACTCTGACTGCGCTCGCTGGTGACTTCGTGAACTATCTCCAGGCCAAGCCGGACGCCCACCTGACGCTCGAGGGCCACGCCGATCCGCGCGGTTCGGTGGAATACAATCAAGGGCTCTCCGAGCGGCGGGTCGACCGCGTCAAGCGTTTCCTGGTCGAACAGGGTGTTCCCGTCGCTAACATCGAGACCAAGGCATTCGGCGAGCAACAAAATCTCACCGACCGGCAGGTAAGAGATGCGGTTGAACGGAATCCTGAACTGAGCCCGGAAGATCGGCAAAGGGTACTCAGTAATATGAGAATGATCATCCTCGCCAGCAATCGCCGCGTGGACATCACTCTGAGTAACTATGGCCAGGCCGCACAGCAGTCCGTCCGCGAATACCCCTTCAACGCCGCGGATTCACTGACGCTGCTGCAGGAAGAACAAACGAAGAAAACCGTCGCACCGGCGGCGGGGAAAAAGGCAAAGCCGAAGGCTCAACAGTGAGCCAAGCCGAAGGCGAAATGAAAAAGGCCGGCCGAGCGCATCACTCGGCTGGCCTCTCTTGTCCTTTAGCAACCTGATTGCGCGGGTTTACGTCGCGCAATCCGCGACTTGATACTATAGAACGCCGTACTAATTAATAGCTGCGGCCGATTCTAGGTCGATCTGTTTCCACTCACCTCTGATGATGCCGGCTCGAATCTGCGCTGCGTTTTTGCCCTTCTTGTGCTGCTGATAAGAGTAGTAGAGCTCTTTCAGACACGTCGAGCACCGGGCGCCATGCGTGTTCTCATAACAGCTGTGCAGGCTGTTGTGTCCCATGCGATCGCAATAGCAGTAGCAGGGCTGCTGGTGGAGCACGGTCGGGATCGTCGCCGCCAATTCATAAGCATGCGTCTGATAGGGATACTGCGCATCCGCTCCCCAGAGGTCGGCCTTGGTGAGCAGGGGAGGGAGTTTGGTGCCTTTGGGAGGCGGTCCGGCGTTATAGGCGGGGATGCCGCCTTCGTCTTCCTGCGCGGGCCATTGCGCCGACACAGTGAGGGTCACCGTTAATAGAAAAATCAGGGTCAGGGCACGGTGAGCATATTTGTTTCGAAGCAGCCGGGTTGGCGTCATGCACGTCTCCTTGATGAGGTATTTTAACCTGCTTTCAACCTGAGTAGAGAAGCGGGTTTGTACAACTCGCCGCCGATCGGAGGCAATCTGTACAATGGGGGTCTGCATGTCCGACAGCCCAAATACCGAAACAGGGAACCGGCGGGCGCCGTCGCTTCCCCGAACGGAGCCGGCCGAGCCCAACTCTGGAGTGCAGAACCCGGGAGTGCGTCTGCGGCCGGCTTTCGGGGTGTGGCTGCGAGACCTGTTGCTCGGGCTGGCGATCGCGGCCTTCACCATCGTGTTCATTTACCAGCCCGTGAAAGTTGAAGGCACCAGCATGATGCCATCGCTCGAAGACCAGGAGCGAATCTTCGTCAACAAGTTCGTCTACCGCTTGGAACCGATTTCGCGGGGGGATATTGTGGTGTTTCGTTACCCGCGCGATCCGTCGAAGAGCTATATTAAGCGCGTGATCGCTGCGGCCGGGGACCGCATCCGTATCGATGGTGGGCAGGTGTATGTGAACGGCGAGGCGCTGGATGAGGATTATGTTCCACCCGCTTATGCCGACTCGCGGTCGTATCCGGAGACGGTTGTGCCCCCGGACAGCTATTTCGTGCTGGGAGATCACCGGTCGATGTCGAACGACAGCCGGGATTTCGGTCCGGTGAACCAGAGCTATATTTACGGCAAGGCGGTGTTTGGGTACTGGCCGATGGATAAGCTGGGGCGGGTGCGATAAAAGTCTACTTGCCTAACTTCTCGGCCGTCTTTCTATTTTTCTGTGTGGTCCTCATTATTTCGCGTTCCCGATACACCCCACACTCCTTTAATTTAGCCCAGAAACGCCTATGAAGCCTCTCGCCTACACTTCCCCTTACTGCTGGCTGTTCTGGGCCATATTCCTTTATTGTTACGGCCCGGAATTCGCCTTGGTCAGGCGTTCTCGCCCTGCGAAAGGTGAGCGGACAGATCGCGGTTCGATGGCGTTCATCATGGTCGCCGGGTGGATTGGATCGATCGCAGCTTTTGCCGTAGCTTCGAACCCTCGGTTTGCGATTACACAGAATCGAGAGACATGGTTTGCGGTTGGCCTCTGCGTACTATTGCTTGGCCGGCTCCTGAGAAAACACTGCTGGAAGATGCTTGGCCAGCACTTTACGGGTGACGTAAAAGCATCCGCCGATCAACCGGTCATCGACAAGGGCGCGTACCGTTGGGTCCGGCATCCCTCGTACACGGGCGGCATACTTATGTATTTCGGAACTGGCCTCGCCTTGACGAACTGGCTGAGCGCCCTACTCATCACGATTTCCGCCGCAGCAGGCTACATTTATCGCGTGTATGTGGAGGAGAAGGCTTTGCAGGCGAATCTCGGCGGGCGATATCAGGAGTACATGCAGCGAACGAAGCGGTTCGTGCCATTCGTATTTTGATGAATTCATTTTTTCCACACAAAATTCCTGCGTCAGGATCTTTCCTCCTTTGCCTTCGGTGATCGGGAGCGGGGCTGAGAACGAGCGCTACATCAGCGTTCTTGAAGAACTCGACCATAAGGGCAGCCGCATAAGTGCGGCCGAACGGCGTCTGGCTCAGCTGCTCACTTTACTCATCGAGGATTTTGAAGAGAAACATTATGCGCTCGAAGCCGGCAGTTCGCTCGATGTCCTCAAAGAACTGATGTCGGCCAACAACCTGAAGCAGAAAGACCTTGTAGATATTTTTGCCACACCGAGCATTGTCTCGGAGGTTCTCCGCGGAAAACGCAAGCTCACCACAGAACACATCCGACGGCTCAGTCGGCGATTCCATGTCTCGCCGGAAGTGTTTGTCTGAGAAAGTTACGGAAACCGTCAAATCGTCATGCCGTAGGTTTCTCGCGCGGTGGCTCAATCGCGAGGAACTCCTCGGCAAATCGTTGGCTGTAATCTTGAAGCAGCCTCTCCACCCGTTGCGGATCGTTAGACCGCAAAATCAGCCCCGCATGGTGATGTTTCTTGATCCGCAAGAACACTTCCGGATCGTTGTACCCTGAAGTATCCGGATTCTCTTGCCGCGCCAGCGAGAGTATTACTCCCGCATACTCCTCGCGCACTGGAGGAAGCTTATACGTTCCATCCCCGCCGGCAACCTCGATGCGTGCCCACTCCCGCCAAAAGTTAATCCCCGTAGCAGTCTCGACCATCTCGTTGATGTAGGCGCCGCCCACCCGAGCTGCACATTCCAGAAAATAGAAGTGCCCGTCGGCATGTGCACGTATGAATTCCGTATGGGCCACGCCGCGCACCAATCCCAGCGCTGCAATCAAATCACGATTGATTCGACGCAGGCCAACGTCCGCAGCACTGCCTCGCGGTATAACACACGTGGTAAAAACCCCTCCGCCCTGCGCCACATTCATCGGCGGCTTGCCGTACTTGCTCACGCTGGCAAACAGCACTTCGTTTTCTGAAACTACTGAGTCCACGTGATAGACCTCGCCCGGAACAAACTTCTCCAGCAGGAACGAAGACTGCTTGTCCCCCAGTTGCTCCAGCACCGGCCACAGCTCTTCCGGGACGTGAATCTTCTTGATCCCGATCGCCGATGCCTCCTGACGCGGCTTCAACACCCACGGTCCCGAAACATGTTCAAGGTAATAGCAGATGTCGCCGTGATTGAAAACCGGAACAAAATCGGGCACGCGTACATGGCGATCCAGCGCCTTCATGCGCATCGCCAGCTTGTCACGAAAATAACGCATCGTGGTCAGGCCCATCCCTGGAACGCGCAGATGTTCGCGAAGAGTCGCTGCTGTTTCCATGTCGTATTCGTCGAGTGCGACAATGCGATCGATTTTCTGCGTGCGTGCCAGGTGGGTAACAGCCTGCACAATATCGGGCAGGGAAATCTCGGCCGGCAGATAGAACGTGTCGTCCAGGCTCTCGCGCGGCCAATCGGCCTCGCGCAGCTTCTCCGCAGTAAGCAGCAGCACGCGGCAACCTTGCCGCTTGCACTCGCGCATGAATTCCTGTCCCTTCTCATACGTCGTGATGCAGAGGAAAGTCAGGGGGAGCGATTCGGGCATGAGATGCCTTTTCGTAACAGGGTTGTGAGAATATCACGGCTGCGGCCTGCTCGAGTATGCGTTAATCCAATGTCTCCAGCCGTTTCTTTCAATCTCGTCACGATTGGGATATATTCTCAGGCCGGTCGAGAATGGCTGGCTGTCAGGCCTGTTGGGAGACTCTTATGGGTACGCAAACTCGTTCAGAAGGCAAAGCCCGCATATTCGGGGAGAACATTGAAAGCGACCTGGCGTCGCGATTTCTTCGCGTGGTCGAAGTGGCGGCAATCGCTTCGGCCCACACCATGGGCCAGGGCGAACGCAAGCTCTCTGATCAGGTTGCCACCGAGGCGATGCGGCAGACCATGGACTCCATCCCCATGCGCGGCACCATCGTCATCGGCGAAGGCGAACGCGACGAAGCTCCCATGCTCTACATCGGCGAGAAAGTCGGCGCCGACTTTCCCGACGGACGCGAGGTGCCTGAGGTCGACATCGCCGTCGATCCTCTCGAAGGCACGAACCTTTGCGCCACCGGCGCGCCCGGAGCGATCACCGTGCTGGCCGCCTCTGAGCGGGGAGGCCTGTTGAACGCTCCCGACTGTTACATGGAAAAGATCGTCGTCGGGCCATCGTGCAAAAACGCAGTCGAGCTCGATGCGCCCGTGGCCGACAATTTGAAGAATATCGCGAAGAGAATGGAGCGCGATGTGGAAGACCTGGTCGTGATCGTGCTCGACCGTCCGCGCCACGAGAAGTTGATCGCCGATATTCGCGCCGCCGGCGCGCGCATCCGCCTGATCGGCGACGGCGACCTCTCAGCCGGCATCGCTGCTGCTGTGATCGGCACAGGTGTGCACGCGGTCATGGGATCGGGGGGTGCGCCGGAAGGCGTGATCACCGCTGCTGCCATCCGCTGTCTCAACGGATACATGCTCGGCCGCCTGGTGGTCAAGCCCGACCAGGAAGATCGCCTCGCCCGCATGGGCATAAAGGACAAGAGTCGTATCTATGAGGCTGAAGATCTTGCCCCCGGCAAGCAACTCATCTTCGCAGCCACGGGAGTCACCGACGGCGCGCTGCTGAAGGGGGTCCGCTTCTTCGGCGAAGGCACCCGGACTTCGTCTGTAATCCTCACCCAACTCACCGGCAAGGTGCGCTTCATCGAGAGCATCCACCTGGAAAAGGGTCCAGATGTGAAAGTGCGATTCGCGTAAGGATTTCCTTTTCTATACTTCTAACCTTTCTTCTGCTCCTCGGGAAGCTCGGGGACCGGGGGAAACTCCTGCGAATAGCCTTTGAGCAGGCTTACCGTAACCTCGCTGCGGCGAGCGCCGTCGTGGATGGCGATTTTGTGGGGATGGCCCTTCGAGTATCCCTCCCACAGCGAAACGCCGGCGTAGGCGCCATCTTTGCGCAGGATGTAATACGTCATGTCGACGAAGCGCAGCTTGCTCATGTCGCCGTTATAGTTGCGGACGATGCGCTTGAGTGTTTCCATGCCAGCTTCGTGCGGAGACATGCCGTGGCGCATATTTTCAACGATGGTATGCGCGCCCGCGACCTTGATGTTTTCCTCTCCACTACCGGTGGCTCCGGCCGAACCCACGTCCTGATCGGTGTAGCAGCCTGCGCCGATGATGGGCGAATCGCCGACGCGCCCGGGAAGCTTGAAGGCTAATCCGCTGGTCGTGGTGCAGCCGGAAATTTCTCCCTTATCGTTCAAAGCAGAGCAGTGAATGGTGCCTGTCGGCGGAAACAGAACCTGGCGTACGGCCGTCATTTGCAGCTCGGGCTCGATGCCGAGTTCAGCGGCGCGGGCTTGCAGGTTCTGCACGCGCTGCTGCCACAGTTTCGATTGTGGTTTGTCGGGATTCGGACTTGAGTCGGGAGCCTGCCAGCGCGGGTCGGCGAGGCCTGGTCCCCACCAGTCTTCGTTCGAGTGAATTTCCTTCCACAGCAGCCAGACTTTGCGGGAGTGTTCGGTGAGCAAGTTCTCGCGCGGGAAGCCGGCGGCCACAGCGAAGCGCTCACCGCCTTCCCCCACCACCATGACGGGTCCGGTGTGCTCAAACACGGCTTTCGAAACCAGCGACACGAGTTTGATGTTGCGCACGCCTCCCACC